>DAITNH010000287.1:0-7009 GCA_036834745.1 Prolixibacteraceae bacterium | reverse complement strand
TACTCTTTAATATCCTGAATTTGTTGCATGAATCGGCTCCACATCCGCAACCTGAAGGTGAAATTAACTTTGCCGAAGTTTGCAGCCACAGCGGATACCGGTTGGGGAAAAATTGTCCGGAAAGTAAAATGGTGCCCATTCCTGAAAAGGGATTGAAAACCGAACCATGCCCTTATTGTCAATCCATCAAAATCGTTCAGGATCAATCAGTACAAAACAATAACCTCAATGTTCTTGCTGAAGTGAGCGTTGAGAAATGGTTTGTGTTGCCTCCTGCCATGGAATTCTATTTCAGAAAATACAATCCTTCGTATTCGTCGGTTCCTGTCAATTCAATTTCAGGAAAAGGAGAACAACAGCTAATGGAATTTATTTATCCGGGCTCCAACGATAAGATTTACATTCCCCGCTCGGTGGAAGGAAAACGCGGAAATGTAGTTTTTGAAGTCGCTCACCGCGAGGCTTCAGTGAAAATTTTCTGGCACCTCGACAATCAATTCATCGGAACCACCAGCTACATTCATCAGAAAGAACTTTCCCCATCCATCGGCCAGCACCTGATTACCCTGACCGACGAACACGGAAACACCCTTAAACGTTTATTTACAATACTGAATTAAAGCTTATTATTTCGTAATTTTGTACAAAACTACAACAATGAAACGCGTAATAATTGTCCGACATGCAAAATCAGTTCCGTATGGCTACGACGATGATTTTAACCGTGATCTGATGGATCGGGGAATCAACGATGCTGATAAAATTAGTTTACGGCTGAAGGAAATGGGAATTACTCCTGATTTGGTAATTGCCAGTCCTGCAACCAGAACAATGCACACTGCCAGAATTTTCTGTAATAATCTTGGCTATGATCTTGAATCAATTCGCAAGGAAACAGATTTTTACGAAGGGATGACAACCCATGATTTTATCGATCTGGTTCAGCAATTTTCTGAAGAAGTTCAGACCGTTTTTGTTTTTGGGCACAATCCAACGGTTTATTACCTGGTTTACAATCTGGTAAAATATTTCAATGCCGACATGCCGACCTGCTCGACCGTTGCGCTCGATTTTGAGGTTCAAACCTGGAAAGAGGTATCGGCCAGAGGTGGAAAACTGGCTTTTCAGCTTGTTCCAAAATCACTTTAACTTATGAATATTTTTTATACTCCTGAAATTTCAGGCAACAACTATACACTTGATGAAACCGAATCGAAACATTGTGTTCGGGTTTTGAGGCTGGAAAAAGGTGACCAAATTACGTTGGTAGATGGCCGCGGTGGATTCTATACCGCCGAAATTACTTATCCAAATCCAAAACGGTGCATGGTAGATGTGATCAAATCGGAGTTCAATTTTGGACTCCGGAATTATCAGGTTCACATTGCAATAGCACCCACAAAAAGTATCGAACGGATTGAATGGTTTCTTGAGAAAGCCACTGAAATTGGCATCAGTCGGGTAACTCCGCTACTTTGCCGGTATTCGGAACGAAAAGAAATAAAAGCTGACCGGCTGGAAAAAGTGATGGTTTCGGCCATGAAACAATCCCTGAAAGCTTATCTGCCGCAGCTTGATCCGCTAACCAAATTCAGTGATTTTATCTCGCAGCCTTTCGATGGGCAAAAGTTCATCGCCCATTGCGACGAACAGCAACGCGATTTGCTAAAAAAAATGGTAGTCCCGAAACAGAACTACCTTATTTTAATTGGCCCTGAAGGAGATTTTTCTTCCGAAGAAATTGAACTGGCAATAAAAGCCGGTTTCCATCCGGTCAGTCTTGGCGACAGCCGCCTCCGCACCGAAACTGCCGGCGTGGTGGCTTGTCATACTTTCAATTTACTGAACGACTGATTATTTCAGCCATTTATCCAGCCATTGTTTAAATACCCTTTGCCATAAAATCCCATTTTGAGGCTGTAAAACCCAATGGTTTTCTTCAGGAAAAATAAGCATTTGGGCAGGAACACCGCGTAAAACAGCTGCATTAAAGGCTGACATTCCCTGCGATGCAAGAATGCGGTAATCTTTTTCACCGTGAATGACCAGAATCGGAGTATCCCATTTGTCAACAAACAAGTGCGGCGAATTTGCATACGAACGTTGCGCAATTGCATTCGATTTATCCCAGTATGATCCGCCCAAATCCCAATTTACAAACCACATTTCTTCTGTTTCCAGATACTGTTGTTCCAGATTAAACATCCCGTCGTGCGAAATGAACGCCTTGAATCGCTTTTCGTGATGACCTGCAAGCCAATAGACCGAAAATCCGCCATAACTGGCCCCCACACAGCCAAGTTTATCCTTGTCAACAAAAGGTTCTTTGGCCATTTCATCAATGGCCGAAAGGTAATCTTTCATGTTTTGGCCGCCATAATCGCCGCTGATTTGTTCCAGCCATTCTTTACCAAAACCGGGCAAACCACGTCGGTTAGGTGCAACAACAATGTATCCGTTGGCAACCATCTGCTGAAAATTCCATCGGTACGACCAAAACTGGCTGACGGTAGTTTGCGGACCGCCTTCGCAAAACAGAATTGTTGGATATTTTTTATTCGGATCGAAATGTGGCGGATAAATCACCCATGTCAGCATTTGCTTGTCGTCGGTAGTTTTTATCCAACGCTCTTCCACTTTCCCCAATTCCAATTGATCTAAAATCGGTTTGTTCTGGAATGAAAGTTCTGTTTCAGCACCGGTTTGCACATCAATGGCATAAATTTCATCAGGCTGACTCATCGAGTGTTTCATGCCAATCAGCTTGTCATTTGCCTGGGCGACAAACGCATAGTCATGAACACCTGTGGTTATCTGTTTGATGTTATTATCCTCAACATCCAACCTGTAAATCTGAGTAAGAGCGTACCAGCAACTAACAAAATAGATCGATTTGCTATCGGCACTCCAGGTAAGGCCATTTGAATCCTGATCGAAATTCACGGATTGATCTGTTTTTTCGCCGGTCTCCAGATTCAGGAGAAACAAACGACATTTATCTGATTCATATCCATCTCTTTCCTGACTTTCCCAGGCAAGCCATTTTCCATCGGGCGAAAAAACGGGATTCTTGTCGTAACCCATCATTCCTTGGGTTTTATTTTCAGTCTGCTTTGTTTCCAGATTGTAGAAATAAATATCTGAATTGGTGGAAAGTGCATATTCTTTGCCTGTTTTTTTGCGGCAAGTGTACGCAATTGTTTTTCCATCAGGGCTCCATGCCAGTTGTTCTACGCCTCCAAAAGGCTTCATCGGACTTTCGTAAGGTTCGCCGTCAAGCAAGTCCACTGCATTTTCAATCTTTCCATTCGTATAGTCGGCAACAAATGGATGAGGGACGGTTTGTGGCCATTCATCCCAATGTTTATACATGAGGTCGGTTTCCAAATGGGCATTGGCTTTCGGTAAATCAGGAAATAAATCCTGAATATCCTGCTTCGTTTTCACATCAGCGGTATATAAAATCTTTGTTCCATCAGGAGAATACTTAAATCCGGAAATTCCACCTTTAACTTCGGTAATCTGAACAGGTTCTGTGCCATCGGTATTCATTTCCCAAAGCTGCATATCTCCTGATTTTGCCCACAAATAGCCAATTTTCTTTCCGTCGGGACGCCAAACTGCGGAAGATTCCTTTTCAGGAGTTGAGGTGATTTTAACAGGTTCACCACCCGAAACCAGAACTGCGTACAAATCGCGGTATGACTTATTTTCTTCGATATTGAAATTTGTAACCGAATATAAAACGGTTGTTCCATCAGGGGAAACAATAGGTTCACCAATACGGCCAAAACTCCACAATACCTCGGGAGTCATAATATCCGAAGTGAGTTTTGTAACTTCGGGTTGATAATTTGCTGTCATTTCTTTGTTTGTTTTCGGGGTTGAACAGGAGAACAAAATGGCTCCGATGGCAATTAAATAGAGGGACTTCATAATGTTAGCTGATTTTGGTGCTTGTAATTTTAATAACGGCGGTGAAAGTATAAATTGTAGTGCAATAAAAAAATGAAAAGCATCTGCTTTTCAAAAACAGATGCTTTTACAATAAAAAACGAATTGATTGATTCAATTTTAATACTTGTATTCTCCGGTATATTCAAAATCTTCGCCATCAAGATCTTTGGCAATCACTTTAAACTGAGTACTTTTTTTTTCCTGAATTTTCAATGAGCTCAAATCAAACGTCACCACTGCCAACATCGGGATGTTATCCGGGTCGTCGTTGTTATTGTGCCTTAACTCAAGAATTACAGGCTCCGTGGTAATTGCACCAGGCTGTTTAACCAGATTTATGAAATGGATTTTGCTTCCGCCCCTGTAACGCAGTTCGAAGTTTAGCATGTTATTCTTGATCCATTTGTCCTTAACATCAATCGGATCATTCCCGATACTGTCTTCAATTTCAGGAGTAATGTCAAGAATTCCTTTGTAAAGAATTTTTCTTAGAGAATTAATTTTAACATAGTAATGTTCGTCGTGGTTCTCATTGTTCTTGTTACCAATGATAGAAAAGTTCACCAATACACGATCATTGTCTTTTACCTGATGCCACCAATAATCAGTGCTAACCGGAAATAGAATTTCATTATCGTCCATTACGATTTGAGACAAACCTGCATCAGCATCCTTTTGAACCAATCCATAACCCACCCATGCATCATTAAGGGAATATTCGTCGTCGTCAAGGTCGCAACCTGGTAAAAAGCTGAGCATGGCCCCCATCATTAAATAGAATACTAACTTTTTCATTTTCTGACTTTTTATAAATAATTAATAATTTCTGATTGTTAATTGTTTACCTAAAAGATACGATAAGCGGAAAAATGGTTGCGTTGCAAATACATTTTTTTTATTTGTAAAGTTTCTGAATAAAAATAAAATAGTTTTGGCATAGCAATTGATAAGTCATATTTATATATTTACATTTTTATATATGTATAAAGAATATTGATAAAAAAATACTATAACAGCAAATTAAATTGTAAACAATTATAAATCTATTAATTATGAAACGGTTATTATTAACTCTGGCATCCGCTGCCATTCTTATCTCAGCCTGTGGAAATCAAAAAACCGAGGCAAAACAAAACAATTCAAATGAAGCCACGATAAGCAAATCTGAAACACAGGCTTCAGCAACTAAAAGTTCGGAATTGCTAAACAAAGCACAATTCATTACAAAAGTGTGGGATTATACAAAATCGCCGAACGACTGGAAATACCTTGGCAACAAACCGGCAATCATTGATTTTTATGCTGATTGGTGTGGCCCGTGTAAAATTGCAGCGCCGATACTCGAAGAAATTGGTGCTGAATATGCAGGTAAAGTTCAGATCTATAAAATAGATACCGAAAAGGAACGTGAACTGGCCCAGGTTTTTGGTATCACAGGCATCCCTGCATTTTTATACATTCCCGCAAATGGGAAACCAGTCATGATGTCAGGCATTGGCAGATCGAAGGAAGACACAAAAAAGATGTTCATCGATAATATTGAAAAATATCTTTTGGTGAAGAAGTAATTCTTTGTTTGAAGTGTGGCTCAACTTAAAGTCGCACTCCCACTAAAAAAAGTAAAACCCCGGAATAAATTTCGGGGTTTTTGCTTTTTTAAAATTATGATCAAATTTATTTTGCTCTTTCGAGAAGAATCGTTTTGGTTGGCTGATCGCAAACTTCTGCCGGACCCCAGTACTGAATAGGACCAGGATATACAAATGAAGTTTCGATGGCCCATTTCTCACGGTTGGCCACCAGATATTTATAAGGAGCGCTATCCAGTTCAACCAGTGCTTTTTGGATCACAGGTTTTTGGTGGCCATGACGCTGTTCCATGTTCATCATCATGGTAATCGGAACTCCACCTGCAATCCATTCAGCTGCCGGGGCCGTCAGGTTGCGAACAGATGACATATAACCGGTTTTACCCTCAGCAATCAGGAATGAGGCATTGTAACCCAGAGAATAGCAATAGTCAGCATCGAAATTCGATGGAGCAGCACAACGGCCTTCGTATCCGAAGAAATGATACTGCGTACCTAATTTGCCGCTGAATTTGCCAGCCTTTTTCATTTCTTTCAATTGGCTTTTCACCATTTCACCCAAAAGTTTTTCAGTTTCAATGAGCGAAACCTGCACGTTTCCATGTGGGTCGCGATCGAGTGTTAACTGATCGGCTATTCCATTGGGGAGTGAAGTATATACTTTAGCTGATGTTGGTGATAAAATTCCGGCAACAAAAGCACGTCCTTCGGTTTTACTGATAAACGATTTGAATTTCTTTTCAGTTTCAGAACCTTCTGCCAGCAGGTCGTTCAATTCTGAAATAAGGAATTTCATTTCCGGAACAAATTCGACCAAACCTTCAGGAATTAAAGCTACCCCAAAGTTTTCGCCGTTGGCTGCACGCTTTGCGACGATATTTGCCATATAATCAACGATTTCGCCCAATGTCTGTTTCTTCTCAGCCACTTCTTCCGAGATCAATGTGATATTTGGCTGGGTTTGTAAAGCACATTCCAAACCGATATGAGAAGCAGAACGCCCCATCAGTTTAATAAAATGCCAGTATTTTTTTGCTGAGGTGGCATCACGTTCAACGTTACCAATCAATTCAGAATAAACTTTGGTGGCAGTATCAAAACCAAATGAGGTTTCGATCATGTCGTTTTTAAGGTCGCCATCAATTGTTTTCGGACAGCCAATTACTTGAATGCCAGTATTTTTTGCAGCGTAATATTCTGCAAGCACACAGGCATTTGTATTACTGTCGTCGCCACCGATAACAATCAACGCTTTAACATTCAACTGTTTCAGAATTTCAGCGCCTTTATCAAACTGTGCTGCTTCTTCAAGTTTGGTACGTCCTGAGCCAATTATATCGAAACCACCGGTATTGCGAAATTCGTCAATAATTGATGAGGTCAGTTCAATGTACTGGTGATCGACCAACCCGCCGGGACCGCCAAGGAAACCGTATAATTTACTGTCAGGATTGATATTTTTA
>DAITNH010000286.1:0-7031 GCA_036834745.1 Prolixibacteraceae bacterium | reverse complement strand
GCATCAGAATATAATCTATCCATCCAGGTTGGCCTGGATGGATTTTCTTTTTCTATCCTTGACATTGTTCGAAAGAAATACATCGTTTTGAGGCATATTCCTTTAATCGTTGGTAAAGTACAATTCCTCGCGAAAAAAATTGAAGCAATATTTGATCAGGAAGATAAATTAAATGCTTCTTACCAATCAGTTTCAATCATTTATTCAACCAACAAAGCAACGCTGCTTCCAAAAATATATTCAGATTCTGAACTTGTAGAAAAAGTCGCCGGGCTTACCAACGACATCAATAAAAATGAAGATATTTCGGTGAACAATTTGCCAGGTTTTAACCAGCAACTTATTTTCAGCTATCCCAAAGAATTAATGACCTTGCTGAACCGAAAGTTTACTGAATTCAATTTCAAACACAAATCAGTACCACTTTTGGCTTCTGCCGTAAATCAGCGAAACGAAAAGAAAAATTCGCTCCTGATCAATTTTGAAAAGAAATATATCAGGATGATCGCGATTAAAGATATGCAGATAGCTCTGTTCAACAGCTTTTATTTCAAAAACGAATCCGACTTTCTTTATTACACCTTGAATATCTGCCATACCTTGCAAATCGATCCCGAACGCGACGAACTATTAATTGGAGGTTATGTAGCTGATGATTCGAGTTATATCAGACAATTGAAAAAGTATGTCAGCAATGTTTATTTTATGAAACAGCCGGCAGATTATTACTACAGCGCCGGTTTTGACAAAGTTCAGAAACATCAGTTTATAAGCCTTTTAAATACATATCAATGCGAATAGTCGGAGGAAAATACAAAGGCAGGGTTTTCAGTCCCGGCAAATCGTTTAAAGCCCGGCCAACCACCGATATGGCTAAGGAAAGTCTGTTTAATGTTCTTCAGAATACAATTGATTTTGAGGGCATCAGGGCACTTGATCTGTTCTCGGGAACAGGCAGCATCAGTTACGAGTTGGTATCACGCGGATGTACCGATGTGACAGCGGTTGAAATTAATGTGGCACACATACAATTCATCAAAGAAGTGATCGAAAAACTTGGAGAAAAACACATCCGGGTAGTAAAATCGAATGTTTTTGTTTTCGCCGCCAGAATCAAAGAGCAGTTTGATCTGATTTTTGCGGATCCGCCTTACGATCACCCAAAATTTTCGGAGGTTGCCGATCTCATTTTCAAGAACAATTTAATAAAACCCGGAGGACTTTTTATCCTTGAACATTCCGGTCAGTTTGATTACTCAGCACATCCGAATTTTCAGGATTTACGAAGGTACGGAAGTGTCCATTTCAGCATTTTTGCCGTAGAAGAATAAGTTCATTGTCCTAAAATCTGCTTCCTGACAAAGAAAATATTTGAGATTGTGTAATATTTTGCAGATCATCATAACCTATTCCTAAGTTTTCAAATATTTAACCATGGATATATTTCAGGCAAACAATATTGTAAAAGAATATGCCGGACATGTGGCTTTAAGCGCTGTCAGCATTTCGGTAAAGGAAGCATCCGTTTTCGGTCTGCTTGGCCCAAATGGCGCCGGAAAAACAACCCTTATCAGAATAATCAACCAGATTACTGCCCCTGACAGCGGAGAATTGTTTTTTGATGGCCGCCGTTTAAAAGCTGATGATATTTACCAGATCGGATATCTGCCCGAAGAACGCGGCTTATATAAAAAAATGAAAGTGGGTGAACAGGCACTTTACCTTGCACAGCTGAAGGGAATGTCAAAAAATGACGCTCTTAAAAGTCTGAAATACTGGTTCGAGAAGTTTGAAATACAGGCATGGTGGGGCAAAAAAGTGGAAGAACTGTCGAAAGGAATGGCCCAAAAAGTCCAGTTCATTACCACGGTCATCCACAAACCCAAACTGCTGATATTTGACGAGCCTTTCACCGGTTTTGATCCCATCAATACCAACTTAATAAAGAATGAAATCCTTGAATTAAAAAAGCAGGGAACCACCATCATTTTCTCGACCCACAACATGTCATCGGTTGAAGAAATCTGTGATCACATTGCCCTTATCAACCAATCGAAAAAAATACTGGATGGCCAGATTGACGAGGTGAAAGAAAAGTTCAAGACCAACACTTTTGAAGTTATTTACCGCGGAGAAACACCTGACTTGCACTACAGGCTGGGCCATGAATTCAGCATACTTGAGCAAAAACAAACTTCCCATTTGAATCAGATGAAGATCCAGTTCAATAACGGCCAATCAAATAACGAGTTATTAAGATTGCTGATGAACCAATTCGAGATCGTGTCGTTTCAGGAAATCATTCCAAGCATGAACGAAGTTTTCATCCATGTTGTAGAACAATCAAACCGCGAAAACAAGTTGTAAACATGAATAAATCAATCTTAATTTTAAAGCGCGAATACCTGACCAGGGTAAAGAAAAAATCGTTCATTATCATGACTTTGCTGGTTCCGCTGATGATGGCTGCACTGACCATTCTGCCTGCTTATCTGGCTACCATGGATGATTCGGAAGAACGCACCATTGCAGTTTATGACCCGACAAGTCTTATTCTGGACAAGATTGAAAATACCGATTATACCAAATTTCAATATATTCCGGAACAGGAATACAATGAACTAAGTAAAAATTTCAAATCAGGAAAGTTCTATGCCTTGCTTTTTATCCCTCCAAATATTCTGACTACCAACCAGGCCGAGCTTATTTCGGACAAACAAATCACTTTCGATATTAAAAACCTGATTTCAGGCCGGATAGAAAATATCATCGAAGTCGAAAAACGACAACAGGTGATCAATGAAACCGGAATGCCTGATCTGGAAAAGAAACTGGCGGCCACTCAGACAAGGATTAAACTGAATACGATTAAACTGGGTGAAAAAGGCGAAGCGGTGAAAAGTTCGACTGAAATGGCAATGGCCATTGGCTATGCAGCCGGATTTCTGATTTACATGTTTGTTTTCATCTACGGAACAATGGTGATGAAGGGGGTTATGGAAGAAAAATCGAGCCGGATCGTTGAAGTCATCATTTCGTCGGTAAAACCATTTCAGCTTCTGTTCGGAAAAATTATCGGAATTGGTCTGGTTGGATTGACACAGATTGCCATTTGGATTGTGCTTGGAACAGCAATTATCACAGGTGTTGCAGCTTATATGGGGCAAGGATCGGCAGAAACCGCCATTCAGGCCCAAAATATAATGTCGGGCGGACAGGTAATGGAACAGATGGGTGCTGCCACTCCAGCGCAAGAAAATGTAGTTCTGGATATCATCCAGATGATCGGCAACCTGAATATTCCGCTCATTATTTTTGCTTTGTTCTTCTATTTCATTGGAGGATTCCTGCTCTACGCATCTTTAATGGGGGCTATCGGTTCGGCTGTTGACAGCGATGAGGATGCACAGCAAATGATGCTTCCGGTTACAATGCCCCTGATTTTTTCAATTATTATACTGTTTGCGGTTGCCAAAAATCCTGAAGGTCCACTTGCTTTCTGGGCATCAATGATCCCATTTACGTCGCCTGTAACCATGATGGTTCGGATTCCATACGGCATTCCGGCCTGGGAGATCATTCTGTCGATGAGTTTGCTGGTCGGGACCATTCTCGGAACAATTTGGGTCGCAGGAAAAATCTATCGCACCGGTATTCTGATGTACGGGAAAAAGGTCACACTTAAAGAAATTGTTAAGTGGCTATTCTATAAAAATTAAATCGATGCCTTCCGAACCCCGGAGGGCATTTTTTGTTTATAACCCTAAAAAAGACAATATGAAAGTAAACAACATTTTGGAAACCATTGGCAATAGTCCTCTGGTGCGAGTCAACAACCTGTATCCTGCCGGATACGAAGTGTATGTGAAACTGGAAAAAACCAATCCGGGAGGCAGTATTAAAGACAGAATTGCCCTTTCAATGGTGGAAGATGCAGAGGCAAAAGGAATTCTGAAGCCTACAAGTGTGCTGATTGAACCTACTTCAGGAAATACCGGAATTGGCCTTGCACTGGTAGCTGCGGTAAAAAAATACAAACTGATTTTGGTAATGCCAGAATCGATGAGTGTTGAACGCAGACGAATTCTGACTGCTTACGGCGCTGAACTGGTATTAACACCGCGCGAACTGGGAATGAAAGGCGCTATTGCCAAAGCTGTTGAACTGGCAGCAGAAACACCCAATTCATGGATTCCATCGCAATTTGACAACGAAGCCAATATTGTTGCTCACAGAGAAAAAACTGCACAGGAAATTCTTGCTGATTATCCTGAAGGATTTGATTACCTCATCACAGGTGTTGGAACCGGCGGACATATTTCAGGAGTTACCGAAGTGTTGAAACAAAAATTTCCTAATTTAAAATCATTCGCTGTTGAGCCTGAATTGTCACCTGTAATTAGTGGCGGATCTCCCGGCCCACATCCTATTCAGGGAATTGGAGCAGGATTTATTCCGGTCAACTGCAAAAAAGAATTGCTGGATGGCGTCATTCAGGTTTCGAAAGACGAAGCTTTTGACTATGCCCGCAGAGCTGCCAAAGAAGAAGGATTATTCGTTGGTATTTCATCGGGAGCATCGCTTGCCGCTGTTGCAAAGAAGATCACTGAACTGCCGGCAGGTTCAAAAATACTCACATTTGCCTACGATACCGGCGAAAGATATTTATCCATCGAAGGATTGTTTTAATCTACTACATCAATTGCAAAATATACAAGAAAGGCTGGTTTTACCGGCCCTTTTTATTTTGATCAATTACGAATAAAATGGTATGGAAAATTCCTGAAAATGACCTAACTTGCGGCTTTTATTATGTACGAAATATTAAAAAAAACAGTGATTGATTTAGTTGGCTTACGACAAAAAGACGTTGAAATTATTGTCTCAGTAATCCAGGAACACCCACAGGAAAATATCCCAAATTCAATTTATGAACCAGAAAATCGCAATTATCGACCTCGGCACCAATACCTGCAACCTTCTGATTGCAGAATATGACAATCCAAATTATCACATTCTTTATCAGGGAAAAGAAGTCGTTAAACTTGGGAAAAACGGGATCGATAAAAATCAACTGACTTCAGATGGGCTGGAACGGGCAATTCTGGCCATCCAAAAACATCAGGAAAGAATCAAAAAACACAACGCTGCCAAAACCATTGTAATAGCAACTTCCGCCATACGGGAGGCGGTGAACAAAGATTGGTTTCAGGAAAAAATAAAGGAAAAGACAGGGCTTGACCTGCTTGTTATTTCAGGAGAAAAAGAAGCAGAACTGATTTTTAAAGGCGTAAAGCTGGCTTTTGGTGAAATTGAAGACCATTCCCTCATTCTGGATATTGGCGGCGGAAGCAATGAATTTATCCTGACCAATGCGGGCCAACCAATCTGGAAAGAAAGTTTTCCGCTGGGTATGGCTCGGATTATTGAACAAATACCTCCCTCCGACCCTATTAGTCCTGACGAAATTCGCCAAATCAACAACTGGTTTGTAAGCAGACTTGAACCATTATGGAATCGGTTACAAAACATAAACGTATCAATGATGATAGGCTGTTCAGGAGCATTCGACACTTTGGCCGACCTTATTGACCAAACCGATGCCGGAAGCAAAACCCGTATCAGGCAGGAGGTTACCATTCATGATTTCAACCTGATCTATGAAAGACTGATTGCTTCAACAACTGCAGAAAGGATGAAAATGAAAGGCATGGAACCCATTCGTATTGAAATGATTGTTCCTTCGGTAATCTTTATCAAAATGGTAACCGAAAGGTTAAAAATTCACAAAATCTTCCAAACTGATTTTGCCCTGCGGGAAGGAGTTTTATACGACCATATTTTCAACTAAATTTGACCATTCATTTTCAGGATAAAAACTACAGCATGTCGAGAATATTAGTAATTGATGACGAACGGAGCATTCGGAATACTTTAAAAGATATTTTAGAATTCGAAAAATACCAGGTCGAACTGGCCGAAGATGGGTTTAAAGCCCTTGAATTGTTAAAAACCGCCGATTTTGATGTGGTTTTGTGCGATATAAAAATGCCAGGAATGGATGGCATTGAAGTACTTCAAAAGATCGAGGAGATAAAACCGGATACACCGGTAGTGATGATTTCAGGCCATGGCAACATCGATACTGCTGTTGAATCGATCAAAAAAGGTGCTTTCGATTTTATAGAAAAACCACTCGATTTGAACCGGTTGCTGATCACCCTGCGCAACGCGATGGATAAATCGACCCTGATTACCGAAACAAAGGTTTTGCGTAAAAAAGCAAACAAACGCTTCGATATTGTAGGCACTTCGGCTTCCATCCATAAAGTAACCGACATGGTTGACCGCGTCGCTCCTACTGATGCCCGCGTTTTAATCACCGGCTCGAACGGAACCGGGAAAGAACTGGTTGCCCGCCGCCTGCACGAAAAAAGCAACCGGGCAGAAGGACCGTTTATAGAAGTAAACTGTGCGGCTATTCCTTCGGAACTTATTGAAAGCGAATTGTTTGGTCACGAAAAGGGTGCATTTACTTCCGCTATAAAACAACGGAAAGGAAAGTTTGAACAGGCAACCGGTGGAACTATTTTTCTGGACGAAATCGGCGATATGAGTTTATCGGCTCAGGCAAAAGTGTTGCGGGTTTTGCAGGAAAGCATCATCACACGGGTGGGTGGCGACGCCCAGATTAAAGTGGATGTTCGTGTAATTGCTGCCACAAATAAGAACCTGGCACATGAAATTGAGAAAAATAATTTCAGGGAAGATTTGTATCACCGGCTAAGCGTTATTCTGATCCATGTGCCCGATTTGAACGACCGCGTTGAAGATATACCGGTATTGTGCCATTATTTCATCGATTTAATTTGTGCGGAATACGGAATGCCACAGAAGTCGATCGAAGCCGACGCCATTTCTGAACTTCAAAAAATCAGATGGACAGGCAATATCCGCGAATTCAGGAACGTGATAGAGCGACTTGTAATTTTATGTGATAAAACCATCACAAAAGAAGATGTTCTAACCTA
>DAITNH010000285.1:0-7046 GCA_036834745.1 Prolixibacteraceae bacterium | reverse complement strand
TTAACACCATCATCGAAAGGACGTTCGGCGCCTGAACCAATTTTGACCATCTCGAGGTAATCCTCGAAATGGTTTTCGACGGGTTGTCCACTATTCTTACATGCTTCTTTGGCTTTTTCGATTACCGGTTTAAAGTGCCGATATTCGGAATATTCCAAAACCTTAGCCAGCTCTCGCCCTGACCAGTATTCATTATTATTTTTATCGAGCCTCTTAATTTGTTCAAAAATGCTTAGTGCTTTTTTTGATAATTCGTTTGCCATAGTGGTAAATTTAAGATTTTCGTATTCGTATTAACGTCACTATTTTATTTACATTTGCACTTATTAGCCACACTAAGGATAGCATCCCTGGTCCGACGCCTCCCACAAAGAGGCGTTTCTTTTTTTAGCTGTTTACTTTAATTTTTCCCGTTACCACATCGTTTATCAAGGTTTTACGCAATTCTTTCAGGGTTTCTATCTGGGTTTTGATGTTGCTTACTATGCTGTCTATCTTTTGGGTCTTTTCGTCGAGATAAGAGGCAATGGCGATTTGCTCGTCAATTGGAGGAATTGCAAAAAATGTATTCTGTATTTCCACAAATTTTATTGATTGTCCATCCCTTATCCCCGTGATTATTGATTGCAGGTATAAAATAAAAAAACCTGACTTAAACAGATGTTTGAAATAATCAATATCCATCTTTTTCAGAAATGAAAAGACAGAATAAACAGGACTAATAATTCCTTTATAATAGGCTGTTTCTATACCACCTTCGAATGATCGAAGACTAATAACGAAATCACCCACTTGCACTAATTTGAAATTTTCAAAATCTTTCTGGGCTTCCATACTCCGTTGTTCGAGCATTGTTTTTAACACTACACCCAACTTCTGGGAAGCTGCTAATAAAGGCTCATTTGGATATCCTTTTTTTGATATTTCCTTAAATAAATCCTTCCCTCTTTTCACTCCCCAATGCTCCGGAATCTCCCCAATCCACTCAATACCGCTATCTTTTAGCTTTACGGTTCTATTTAACCCACGGCAAACGGTTTCGTTGATCAGGCTTTTGCGGAGTTGCTGGTAATGGGTTATTTTTTGCTCCAACAGGGAAACTTTACGGTCGATGGCGGATGTTTTGCTGTCGAGGTATGTGGCAATGACGGTTTGCTCTGAATAAGAAGGAACTAGAACTGGAATATTTAATGTCTGTCCCATATTTAGTGCTTCTTTTGAGCTGCCAGCCTGAATAAGCATTATATATCCCTTGATTGAACTTGATTTGATGTAGTTAGATAAATATGGAACAACTCGTTTCTTTGACCTCAAATAAATGATATGCTGATTGATGTTCGCGATCTTTAACGTTTCGGGTACAATACAACTCCGACCAATTGACGCACCTGTAATGTTGATAAGAATATCATTAGGTCTAAGTTGAGAATTTGACATTTTATTGTTTGTTTCTTCTGTAATAAATGAAACATTATCAATCCACAATCCATCATCGTAAACATTTTGACTTCGAATGAAAGGAATTCCCTCGTCCACATAAACTTCACTTCCTCCCTTTGGTGTAACTCCACTTCCAATTTTAAATATCAGATCCTTGACTCTCTTCACTTCCCAATGTTCAGGAATCTCTCCCAGCCAATCAACACCTGAGTCTTTGTATTTATCGTATTTCGCTAAACTCATATTGCCAATTCGTTTTCAAGGTTCTTTAACGCAATTTCCAGTGCCTCAAGATCGGCCACAATTTCGGGTACTTCGCGTAATTGTTCGGGTTGGTAAAATACCTTGTTGAAATTGATTTCGGCGCCAATTACATTGTCGAGGTATTCAAAAGGCTTGGTGATATACTTCGCCATAAAATCAACCATGCGCTTTTGGTTTTCTTCCGGGTTGGGCGAATACGGTACAATCTCGTAATCTTTCTGGTAATCGGGGGTAAGTTCAACTGTAATTTCAATAAAGGCAGGTTTTGTTTTGGAGGCTTTTTTCAGGCTTGCTTTAATTACAATTTTGCCACAACCCAAAAGCCTCACCCCGACCCTCTCCGAAGGAGAGGGAGAAAGACGCTGCTCAACAATGGTGTCTTTATCAGCATCGTAGTAATAGATTGTATCTTTTGTAAATACTTTCAGGTTCTTTTCCTTGTAGTCGAGTTCGGCAATTAGTGGCTTAATTTGCTTTTCGAAACAATCGTCCAAACTGCTGAATTTGGCCGGATCGAAAGTGGAAATTTCAAATTCGGTGATTTCGATTGCAGGTTCTAAATCATACGGGCTATTAGACGGACGATCGTCCGTCTCTACGGATTGAACGATTTTGATGGGTTTCAGCACAATGGATTTCACCCGTTTTTCTTCGCCCTCCTTGTTGGTTTTAACGGGCAATTCAGCTTCAAGGCTTTTGCCGTTTTCGTCCACATTGGTCAGCATGATCGATTGTTTGTTGAAATAGAAATGCCATTTGTCGAATACTTTGGCAAAGCCCGTTTCTTTAAAGTTGGTCAGGGTTTCGACGATTATTTTCCGGTTCTCCAAATCCATTTCCTTGCGCTTTTTACCCCTCGATTTTTTGAGCGGCACAAACAAATCGCTGCCATTGATCAGGATTACTTTGTCCTTTCGTTCGGCAGGTTTGTTCTTGTTGAATACCCACAAATAGGTGTAAATGCCGGTATTGAAAAACTCGTCGGTAGGCATTTGTATCAGGGCTTCAACGTAATCGTTGTCGAAAAAGAATTTGCGGATGTTGCTTTCGCCGCTTCCGGCATCGCCGCTAAACAGGGTCGAACCGTTGTGTACCACAATGGAAAGCCCATCGTCGGCCAAATGATAAAGGATGTGCTGGGTAAACAAAAACTGCCCGTCGGAAATGGAAGGAATGTCGTGAAAGCGTTCGGTCTGGTCGTTGTCGATGTCCTTTTTGTAGCCTTTCCAGTCAACGCCGTAAGGCGGATTGGCCACCACAATATCGAATTTGTTGTGTATAAATTTAATGTCGGTGAGGCTGTTGCCGTACTCAATTTTAGAGTCTTTGCGGAAACGGCTTTCAATCTTGGCCAACGCAAAAAGCGAGTCGCTCCAGTCTTGCCCGAAAGTGGCCGTTGGCCTGTTCGGAAATTTCTCCTGAATTTTGTCTTCAACCCCAAATAACAAGTTTCCGCCGCCGCAGGTTGGGTCAAAAATGGTGAGAAACTTGCCGTTATCGACTATTTTTGAAGCAATGATTTCAGAAATTAACGAGATAATATCGTCGGGCGTGTATTGTTCCCCGGCGGTTTCAGCCGAAATGTCGGCCCATTTGCGTTTAATGTGTTCTTCGAGCGTGGTAATTTCGGAGTTGTTGAATGGCGCTAAATCTATTTCGCTCCAGGTTTTAACCGAAGCAAACAGAATTCCTTTCTTTTTAAGTTGTCCGCTAACGCCCGAAATGTCGAGAAACTTAGCTTCTTCATTTCCCTTGTCAACGCCCAGCAGATACTTTGTTTCAGCGTCGAAGGCTTTCAGATAAGCGTGAAAGTCGACATCAAAAGTTTTGTCATTTTTGCAAATATCTTTCAGCGTCTTGTTTTCGCGAACCACATAATCGTTGAATCCTAAACCCAAATCCTTGAATTCTTCAATAAATCCATCAATATCCTTTCGGTCAATTTCGCTTTCCAGTTCCTTCGCATACCTGATCAGGCGGCTTTCGACCATGATCAGCGCAAAGAAAGGCATCATAAATTTAGGGAAATCACTTTGTTTAATTCCGGCGCCAATAAGCAGATCAGCCGTTTTCCATACGTCTGATTCGTATTGTGAAATGTTTTGAGACATACTTAAATCTTAAATCGTTGAGTTAAGTGTCAAATGTAAGCATCGGAGGTTAAAGTCAAGCCATGCAAAACATATATTTTAACGAATTCTGGTTGGGTATTGAATAAAAAACTATTCATTTTTCCATTCCACCATCCATTTTTATGGTTCTATAACGGATCTATGGGATTTATCTTTCTCGAATTGAAACCTTTTCATTTTATTATTTAAATAAGGTAATAAGGTTGTGTTTGTCTGGTTACTATTTCTACTAAGGTTAAATTTCAAAATAAGGTTTCAAAATATTTAATTGATTAATTGTCTGTATAATAGGCTCATCTATACGTTATCTAACCTTTTTACGCATTTTATGTCAGGAACAGTGTTCATTTTTGTGCCATTTCCAGTCTGTGTTTCAAAAAAAATTACCGTTCGACCGTCAAATGATATGTTTCGCATGGATAATCGTACAGTTCATGCAATTTTGGATTTTCCCAGACTGAACCTAATCCAACTTTTTGTAAATTATATACGATCGCCATACTCATTGGTGGGTTTTACAAACAATCAATGGATACGATGTTCGTTCTCATGGAACTCACATGCGGTAAGGTTCTCAATTCGAACTATATTTTCATCCTCTTTTTGTGCCGCCACCTTTGAAATTATTTTCGCGGCATGTTGGTTTCATCCTTGTATTTATTTTTATCAGTCTCAGTATCTAGAATTCAGTTTGTTTGCTTCCCATCTAATTATCGTATTTCTCGGCACATTCTCATGTTCGATTAAAAATCAAATTTGAGAATCCCGGTTTGGTAATAATGAAATTCAGATTTGCGCCTTCGGGTCAATCCCTTCAGTTCACTTCCATTGGCCTTATTCCACCGAAGCCACTGGGTTTGTATCGCAGGATAGTTAGTGGGATTGGTATTGATTACTTTAATGGTCCATACATTTGCAGGGCAGAGATATGCCTTTAAAAACAGGCCTTCAAAATACTTGATAAGCCCGGCGCAGTTGATTGAACTTTTTGTTATTTTAGCCATGATGGTTGTTTTTGGTTGTTGTGGTATATCTTATTTCCATAAATAGCACGATCGTGTCATTTTATTTTGCCTTCATTTTGTTCCGTCTTTTTTCGTGGGTAAGCTCGGCAAGTCCAAGCGCTTCCATCAATGGAGGAATGTACATCCCAAACCGGCCCCTGAAATTCTTTTTCAATCCGTACCACCCACCGATTGGATTTCTGGTTGAGCGGCCCCAATGTTCAACAGTACCTTCCTCAGTGTCCTGTTTCTCATCTTTGCTTCCCAACTCTATCCAGTCACCGTGATCTTTTAGCATGGCATGCAGATCGTCAAGGCAGCGTATGTCATAATGCAAAATGGTCGCGCCAACGGTGCATACCAGTATTTCTTTTCCATCTTTTTCCTCAACATGCATGGTGAATTCAGAGGACAACGGAGGTGTCCGCAATAATAAGGGATTCGCTTTTGTTCCGATTTTTTCTTTGTAGTTGATTTTCGGTAATTTAATTCATTTGATGGTTTGAAGCCACTCCGGACAGTCAATAGATCCTGACATTTCGGAGCAGGCTTGTGAAAATCTTCGACTCTGCCAAAAGGAACCAATCAGAAGACAGATATTTGTAACTCGCCATGGTGTAGTCCATTAACAGTATTCCATAAATCACCCAACCCAACAGGAAGAAAGCCACACCTCCGGCCAATCCTCCGAGTAAAATTTTGTTCGTTTCCATGTGTTAAGTTTTTTTTTGTTATGTGCAAATTAGTTTTTGTGTGTTATCCAGTTTTTTGTGTGGTTACTGGTTTTCATTTTGATTTTTTTGATCACTTTGGATTATAGGTTCTTCTACTCATCAAATTTCTATGTTGTTTAAATTTTCCCTATTATTTCGATCCGAAGGAATACTTGTATGATATTGTTTTATTCGATTGCCCCGCTCCAGAAATAATTGCCTGCGTCGTTCTTAAACCATTTTGGGTTTCCGTTGACCGGTTGGCCGTTTGTTACAAAACCGGTATAGGTGATAATTGAACCCGGATTGACAATTTCAGCGACTTCCGTTTTGGTGGTTGGTTCATTTTTACGGACGTTCAGCCGGTGCAGCACTTTTCCGCTTCCGGGCGATGCGGTGAATACGTATTTTTCAGAAGCGCCTCCGGTACATTCGTTGAATTCTGTAACAATGTCCTTCAGTAATTGATCGTAAGTCCTTCTGCTTTGCAAAAGTCCGGACACCGGATCTGTTTTCCTTTTAGGATCGAGGAAACAATGGCCAATAACGCTGTTAGCAGGATTCAAACCATAGGTAAAGCATATTTTTGCCATTACCCAGATGAATTTCCGGTACGATTCATCGGCATTGATATTATCTCCGTAACAATATTCAACGCCAACTGCCGCATCATTTGCATTAAAACCAAATAGTTGGTTGTCGGTTGGCAATCCATAAAGTACATGCCATGCTTTTTCCGGTTTGTCGCTGGTGAGTGCCGGAATACATTCGATGATTTCCTTGTCATCGACGAAGATATGGGCTGATGCACTCATCTCATTTCGCGAATTTTCGTAATAGTTTCGGTTTCCCCGTGCAGTTGATTTTGGATTTCCGGTATCGTGGGCCACAATAAATTTAACTCCGGGCGACATCAATAATCCGCTCCTTCGCTTTGAAGGAACAGAAAGGTAGGCCGGTGTAATGTTATATTTTTCTTTGAATGCCATGGCTTTATTAGTTTATCCAACTGGTGGTATTTCATTGTCAACTTCATTGTTTTCATCCGTTTTACTGTCTTTTGCGTCAGTAGTTTTTCCTGAAGTGCCTTTGTTTTCGGTTGTTTTTAGTGCAGCATACGTTCCTGCTGAAAGTCCCATAAGGATCAGGTTGTTCGCTTCAATATCAGGAAGGATATTTTCCATAGTGAGTGAAGGATCAACCAAATTGGCCAAGGTTTTCCGGACAAACCAGAACCCAATTACGAGGTTGAAAAGTACTGCCTGCAGCCTGGGTATGCTAACCCCATTACTGTCCACCAGGTAAGTTGAGTCCGTGCATAACTGTACGGTTTTTTCGTTTTCCATGTGCTTTCATCAAGAAGCAATCCGTATTTTGCATTAAGAAATAGTATAAGTGCCGTCAATACAGCAAACACCAGCCAGAAAGTAATCTGTGGATTCATAAAAAATGTTTTTATGCCTACTCTTTGGTGCGGATTTTCGGCAACTCCG
>DAITNH010000284.1:0-7115 GCA_036834745.1 Prolixibacteraceae bacterium | reverse complement strand
TCCTTATCACAGAAAATATAGTTTCCAATAAACTTAAAAGTATTGGGGTCTATATTTTTAATAGGTTCACCGTCTATGAATAGGTGACTCTTGTCTTTGCCAAATTCAAAACTACAATCACAGTCAAAACTCAACGATTTAAAACTCTTTGCATCTGCTACCTCAATCAGTCGTTTACCTTGTTCAAATCCCAATCCTTCGTGCCAATATTCGTAATATACTTTACCGCCTTCAACTTTGTATCCATGTCGACAACTTGTCAAAATCGAAATTGTCAAAACTAAAATTATTAATCGTCTTATTGTCATAGTAGGATGTTTGTTATAATTGCCACCAACACCTGTATATCCCCTAACTTGTGGATATATCGGCTTTATCTTGATTGTGTCAAAATTATTAAACTACTGATTATGTGCGGTATATGTAAATCATCTTTCATTTCCAGGTAAATTTAGGTTTAGAAAAACTAATACTATTTGATTGAATAAAACATAACCAACAAACCATACAAACGTAGGACAATAGTTTTAAAAATCCAACTTATACCAAATGA
Source organism: Prolixibacteraceae bacterium (assembly GCA_036834745.1). GTDB lineage: Bacteria > Bacteroidota > Bacteroidia > Bacteroidales > Prolixibacteraceae > Aquipluma. The sequence continues at coordinate 6,562 of DAITNH010000284.1, read as the reverse complement.
GTTTTATATCTGTTCTAAATCACTGATTGCAAAGTTCCCTACTATTCACGGGGTAATTTGGAATCACCTCGTGAATAAGCAGTACGAACCTGTTCCTTCACCAATCCATCAACAATTCGCGCCGACGATAAACAGAGCGGAATTCCACCGCCGGGATGCACGCTTCCGCCTACAAAATACAATCCGGCAATGTCGCTCCTGAAGTTGGCATGTCGGTTAAACGAAGCGTACCGGCTGTTTGAGCTGCTTCCGTACAAAGAACCGTTCACCGAACCTGTTTGTTTACAGATATCGGGAGGCGACAAGATTTCTTCATTCACAATGTTATCCCGAAGTTTTTTACCCAGCATTCGTTCCAATTTTTCCAATATTTTAGTGCGCGAGCGTTCAATAATTGTATCCCAGTTTTGCCCAACATCGGCAGGTGCGTTAATCATTACAAACCAGTTTTCGCAACCTTCCGGCGCATCCGTTTTGTTGTATTTGCTGCTAATATAAATGTAAACGGTCGAGTCGTTGAACACTTCCTTTTTCCTGAACAAAGAATTGAATTCCTCTTCATAACTGGCACTGAAGAAAATATTGTGAATGTCCAACTCCGGCGAAAGTCCTTTCATTCCCCAGTAAAAAATCAGGGCCGACGACGAACGTTCTTCCCTGTTAAGTTTTGCCAGCCTTTTAGAGTCGGGCAACAAGTTTGAATAAAACCGGTGAATATCAACATCGCTCACTACAATTTCAGCAGGAACAAATCCGGAATCGAGCAAAACTCCGGTTGCTTTTCCATCAGCAATTTCAACTTTACGGACCGGCACGCCAAAATGAAATTCAACTCCGAGTCGAATGGCTTGCCGGTGCAGCGATTCTGTTACTTTGAACATGCCATCTTCAGGAATAAATGCACCCATGTTGTGCTCCAGATGCGAAATAACACTTAGTGTTGCAGGTGTTTGATACGGGTCGCTGCCGTTGTAGGTAGCATACCTATCGAACAACTGAACCAGTTTTTTTTCGCCCAGCTCCTGTTCATTAAATTGATGCAGGCTGCTGAATGCCTGAAGCTTCCTGACATTCAGAACTGTTTTGAGCGCTTTCAGGTTGATCAGGTTTTTGATGCGGTGAAAAGAACCGAAAATAAACAGATCGGCAGTCAGTTCATATACTTTGGACGCCTTTTCAAGATACGCGGTTATTTTGTTTTTCGGAACCTGTAGCTTTTCACTTATTTCGGTGGCCAATTCCTGAACATCGCTGTAAGCGTCCAGTTTTGTGCCATCTTCGTAAAAGTATTTAGTAATTATTTTAAGTTTCCTGATTGGAAACTTAAGGTCATCGTCTAACAATTCGAGCGTCATTTCAGGCAAAGTAAGCAAGGAAGGACCGCCATCAAAACGAAATCCACCGAAAGTTCTTTCAGAAACCTTTCCCCCGGACTTTTCCGACGATTCATAAACAGTGGTCGTAATTCCCTGACGAGCAAGCCTGATGGCCGTAGCAAGTCCGCCAATTCCCGATCCTATAATAATTGCTCGTGTCATAATTGATTAAATTTATGAAAAACAAGGAGGTTTCCAAAAATAATTTCGTAAATTACTAAAACATTTTCAGCTAAATTTGTTTAAGTATAAAACGAATAAATTAAACAAATGCAAAAAAAGGTATTGATTATCGGAACCGGATTGGGCGGATTGACAACTGCCCTGCGACTTTCGACCAGAGGATATGAAGTGGAGATGGTAGAAAAATACCATCGGGCAGGTGGCAGGCTTAACCTGCTTGAAAAAGATGGATTCAAATTCGACCTGGGGCCGACCTTTTTCAGCATGAGTTACGAATTTCAGGAATTGATAAAGGATTGTAATATTGAAATGCCATTCGAATTTGTGGAACTTGACCCGCTTTATTCGGTTCATTTTGAAGGAGACAACCGCAGCTATCTGATATACAAGGATCTTAAAAAGCTTGCACTCGAATTTCAGCACCTGGAACCCGATTTCGAGAAAAAGATTAAACGCTTTCTGGAAGCAGCCGGAAAAATGTTTCACGATACGGAGGACATTGTCATCAAGCAGAATTTCGATTCTCTTGCGCAATATCTGCTAAAACTTACCACTGTTCCCTTTAAACACGCGCCCAAAATGTTCTATTCGATGTGGCGCGAAATGGAACGGAACTTTGAGTCGTTCGAGGTAAAAGTGATTTTTTCGCTGGTCGGATTTTTTCTCGGATCAACTCCTTTTGATACGCCGGCAGTTTATACTTTACTGAATTACACAGAGTTGGTTCATGATGGATATTACAATGTAAAAGGTGGAATGTACAAAATCGTGGAAAGTTTGATTCCGGAGTTGGAGAAACGCGGCGTTAAAATTCACTACAATACCGAAATTACTGGTTTTGCTGAAGAAAACGGAAAGATCAGCTCGTTCACCGACACTTCAGGAAAAATATGGAAAGCCGAACAATTTGTGGTGAATGCCGATGCCGCCTGGTTTCGGGGAGCCATTCTGAAAAGAGCAGCTTTTTCGGAAAAGAAACTGGATGCAAAAAAATGGACTTTGGCTCCTTTGACCATTTACCTCGGTCTGGATACAAAGATCCCGAACATGTATCATCACAATTATTTTTTGAGAAGAAATTTCAAAGAGTACGCCGGAAAGATTTTCAAGAACAAGATAAAGCTCGACAAACCATATTATTACGTCAATATTCAGTCGATGCACAATCCTGATTATGCGCCACCGGGAAAAGAAAGTGTATTTATTTTGTGCCCGGTTCCCGACTTACGGTTTAAAGCAGATTGGAGCGACGACCAGGAAATTGCCGATGCCATCATTCAGGATATGAGCGACCGGACTGGATTCGATTTTCATAAACATACCGAAACAAAAGTTGTTTTAAATCCTGAACACTGGAAAAAAATGTTCGGCTTGTACAAAGGAAGCGGACTCGGGCTGGCACACGATTTGAATCAGGTGGGCGGTTTCAGGCCAAAAAACAAGGATGAAAAATTCGGAAATTTATACTATGTTGGCGCCTCAACCGTTCCCGGAACAGGTTTGCCAATGGTGGTCATCAGTTCGCGATTAGTAACCGAACGAATACAGAAAGACAATGGATATTTATCGTAAAAACAATCTCGATTGCAGCCGCATCACAACCCGCAATTACAGCACCTCGTTTTCGCTGGGAGTGCGTGTGTTAAGTCCCAAATACCGTGAAGGAATTTACAGTATTTATGGATTCGTGCGTTATGCCGACGAAATTGTGGATACCTTTTTTGATCAGGATCAGCGAACCATTTTCGAAGAATTCAGGCAGGAAACTTTCAAGGCCATCGACCGAAAATTCAGCATCAACCCGATTATTGACAGCTTTCAGATGGCTGTGCACAAATATAAAATTGATTATGAACTGATAAATGCTTTTCTGCTAAGCATGGAAATGGACCTTTCCAACGACGTTTATTCTCCTGAAATGTTGAAAACATATATTTATGGTTCGGCCGAAGTGGTCGGATTGATGTGCCTTCGGGTGTTTTACTTCAACGAACCTGAAAAATATGACCAACTGGTTGCGCCTGCCCGAAAATTAGGGGAAGCTTTCCAGAAGGTAAATTTCCTGAGGGATGCCCGAGACGACTTTGCAGGAAAAGGACGTATTTATTTCAAAAACATCGATTTTAATCATTTTACCGAAGAAACAAAAAAGCAACTGGAAGACGAGATTGAAAAGGATTTTCAGGAGTCGATGGAAGGAATCCGTAAACTAAAAAAACAAGTGCGTTTGGGTGTTTATCTCGCCTACAGCTATTATCTGCATCTGCTCAAGGAAATCAAAAAGGCACGTCCGGAGGAAATCCTAAAAAAAAGGTACCGCGTTTCAAATCGCCGCAAAAGCTATCTTTTGGTCAATGCTTACCTGAAAAACGCATTCAATTTGCTGTAAAATTTAAAATTCGTTCACTCCTCAAATTTTAGTATTTTTGGCCCATATTTATACTGAAAGGCCTCAATGTTCAAACTATTTCTATATCCCATTTCTGCTATTTACGGGCTGATTGTTTCGATGCGGAATTTCTTGTACGATTACAAAATTTTCAAATCAACCGAATTTGAAATTCCTGTAATTTCAATCGGAAACATTACTGTTGGCGGAACCGGAAAAACTCCTCATACTGAATATCTGGTCGATCTTTTACGGAAACAATTTCTTGTTACCACTATCAGCCGCGGATACAAGCGTAAAACAAAAGGTTATCAGGAAGTTGAAGTAGGTTCGCTGGCTTCGAACGTTGGAGACGAACCCCTTCAGATAAAAACAAAATTCAGCGAGATTCAGGTTGTGGTGGACGAAAAAAGAGTTCATGCCATTGAAAAAATCCAGAAACAGGATGCTGCTCAGTTACCCGACATTATTTTGCTCGACGATGCTTTTCAGCATCGAAGTGTAAGCGCCGGAATCAATATCCTTCTGATCGACTTCAACCGCCCGATTGACAAAGACCAACTCATGCCTGTCGGACGATTGCGCGAATCGAAATGGCAGATGCGGCGAGCCAATGTGATTATTTACACCAAATGTCCGCAGGAAATTACACCCATCACACGCAGGATTCTAATGAAAGATGTGAACCTGCGCCCCTATCAGAACCTCTTCTTTACGACCATGGTTTACGAACCGCTCACCCCTGTTTTTCCTGAAGAGGCGATTCCAACGCCCAAGTTAGCATCCGACAAGGTAAGCGTTTTGCTCGTTACCGGAATTGCAAACCCCGAACATCTACACAAATACGTTGGCAACTTTTCTGAAAACATTACCAACCTGAAATTTGCCGATCACCATAATTTTAACGCTTCAAACATTCAGCAAATCGAACAAAAGTTTGCCGGAATTGAAGCAGAAAACAAAATCATTATTACCACCGAGAAAGATTCCATGCGACTGAAAGACATGGATTTATCACCATCTCTGAAAGCAAATTTATTTTATATCCCGCTGAAAATAAAGTTCCTCCACAGCGAAGGAAAAAACTTTGACGAAAAAATCGTAACCTATGTTAGAGAAAATAAAAGCAACCGCGACCTTCATAAACGAAAAAGTAAAAAGGCCAATTGATGCCGGAATCATTTTGGGTTCAGGGCTTGGCGGACTGGTTAACGAGATAGAAATTGAACTCACCATTCCGTACAACGAAATTCCAGATTTCCCGGTTTCGACAGTTGAAGGACATTCAGGTCAGCTAATTATAGGGCAACTTGGAGGGAAAATGGTACTGGCCATGCAAGGCCGTTTCCATTATTACGAAGGTTATTCGATGAAAGAAGTTACTTTTCCGGTGCGCGTGATGAAACAATTGGGCATCAAAACCCTTTTTGTATCCAATGCTTCAGGCGGCCTAAACCCGGAGTACAAAGTGGGCGACGTGGTAATTATTTCCGACCACATTAATTTCTTTCCGGAACATCCGCTCAGGGGGCAAAACATCAATGAACTGGGAACCCGCTTCCCAGATATGAGCAAATCATACGATCAGCATCTCCGCAACAAAGCCAAAGCGATTGCCCTAAAAAATGGCATCAATATAAAAGAAGGTGTTTATGTTGGCGTATCGGGTCCAACGTTTGAAACGCCTGCCGAATACCTGATGTTCCGTCATTTGGGTGCCGACATCGTTGGCATGTCAACCGTTCCTGAAGTGATTGTTGCACGTCACGGAGACATGACTGTTTTCGGAATTTCGATTGTAACAGACAGCGGTGTTCCGGGACAAATCGTTGAAATCTCGCACGAAGAAGTTCAGGAAGTGGCCATGAAAGCCGAACCAAACATGACCCTGATATTGAAGGAACTGGTTGCAGGACTTTGAGAGTTTCAGGTTAGATTTAATTCTTTATTTCCGTCAGCTGAAGCAGACGGCAAAGAATAACGCATTGATCGTCAGTCGAGTTAATATCCTTTGCCGTCACATTCATGTGACGGAATGAGAATGTGATAAAGTTGCTGGGCTTTAGCCCCAAGTCAAATTCAAAATGATCAACCGATGAACCAATTACCAACCTTCGCAGACATAGAGAAAGCTCATGATCGCATTCGTCCGTTTATTCACTGCACTCCTGTTTTAACATCCCAAAGTATCAACCAGATCGTTGGCGCTGAGTTGTTTTTCAAATGCGAAAATCTTCAAAAGGTAGGCGCTTTTAAGTTCCGGGGAGCATGCAATTCGGTCCTTGCATTGTCTGATGAAGAAGCTATAAAGGGTGTTTGCACACATTCATCCGGAAATCATGCAGCAGCTTTGGCACTCGCTGCCCGAATGCGCGGCATTCCTGCCTATATTGTGATGCCCGAAAATGCTCCTGAAATCAAAAAAATAGCGGTTGCAGGTTACGGCGCTCAAATCACTTTCTGCACCCCAACACTGGAAGCCCGTGAATCGACCCTTAAAAAGGTAGCAGCTGAAACCGGTGCCACCGAAATACATCCGTACAACTATTTCAATGTCATTTGCGGACAGGGAACTGCCGCCAAAGAACTGATTGAAGAAATCGGACAACTGGAC
>DAITNH010000283.1:0-7132 GCA_036834745.1 Prolixibacteraceae bacterium | reverse complement strand
GGATTTCTTGAATCGGTCTATCAGGAGGCTTTGGAAAAGGAAATGCAAAAATTGCAAATTCCATTTGTCCGGCATAAAAAGCTTCAAATTCTTTTTGATGGAGCTCCTCTTGATAAATTTTTCGTAGCTGATTTCGTTTGTTATGAAGCTATCATTCTTGAAATCAAAGCTGCAACTTTTTTGCATCAAAGCAATTCTGATCAGGTGATCAATTACCTTAAAGCAACTAATTTTACCGTAGGTTTACTTATTAACTTTGGAGAATCAAGTCTGAAGTGGAAACGTTTCATCAACACACCGCCTAAATCCGTGTAATCAATCCGTGTAATCCGTCAAAATCCGTGTAATCCTTTTTTAAAATCCGTGTAATCTATTTCTCAATGAAGCATCTAATATCCGTTCCCCCAAATACCATCCCTCATTTCCACCAGATTTCGGGTTTGCCTGAGTCCAATTGGTTTGTAACTTCCGATCCTGAAGGCAAAAGAATTGGTTCAGGTGGCGGAACTGCTCATGTGCTGACGGAAATGTTTCATCAGGAGGTAGGCGAAAATTTCGAAACCTGGTTGGGCAACGAGAAGCGAATGATTATTCATGCCGGTGGGCAGAGTCGTCGTTTGCCGGCTTATGCGCCAGTGGGTAAAAGTTTACTGCCAATGCCGGTATTTCGCTGGTCGCGCGGACAGCAACTCAATCAACGCCTCATCCATCTGCAGGTGCCATTGTTCGACCGGATACTCGACAAAGCTCCTGATAAACTCAACACACTCGTTGCCAGTGGCGATACTTTGATCTTTTCAGGCAAAAACATTCCGGAGATTCCTGAAGCCGACATCGTTTGTTTCGGACTTTGGCTTGAACCTGAAAAAGCCACCAATCACGGCGTTTTCTTTGCCAAACACGAATCGCCCGGCCAAATGCAGTTCATGCTGCAGAAACCTTCCATCCAAACCATCAAAGAACTGATTCACCAGTATTATTTTCTGATGGACATCGGCATCTGGCTATTGAGTGAAAAAGCGGTGAACCTGCTGATGAAACGTTGCGGCTGGAATGGAGAAACTTATGAGAACCACATTCCCGGATACTACGATTTATATACCGATTTCGGAATGGCACTTGGTGAATCGCCGGTTGAAAAAGACAATGACATCAGCGATCTGACCGTCGCTTTAGTGAACCTTGAAGGAGGAGAATTTTACCATCTGGGCAATACTTCCGAGCTGATTTCATCCAACCTGTCTATCCAGAACAGAATCACCGATCAGCGGGAAATCTGGCACCGGCAGATCAAACCACATCCTTCCATTTTTGTGCTAAACGCTGATGTTCAGACGAAGTTAAATTCACAGCACAACAACATCTGGATAGAAAATTCATGCATTTCATCGGGCTGGGAACTAACGGGCAACCATGCGTTAACCGGAATACCCGAAAATGAATGGAACCTGAAGCTACATTCAGGAAACTGCCTCGACCTGGCACCTGTGAACCAACATGAAATCGTGGTTCGCAATTACGGATTTACCGATCCGTTCCGGGGAATACTGGCCGATAAAGCAACCCGTTTCATGGACATGTCCTTGTCCGAATGGCTTGAAAAGCGCGGTCTGTCTGACACGTTCAATGGTTTACCGGAGAACACAGACATTCAATTTCTACCTCTTTTCCCGATCATTAAAAAGGATCAAATCAGCGAATCATTTATACAATGGCTGATCGATCCTCAACCGGAAAATCAACCTGCCTTTACCGAACTTTGGCTGCAATCGCAAAGGGTAAGTGCCGATCAAATCAGTCAAATATGCAATATTCAGCGACTCGACAAACAGAGTACCAACAACCGGTTGAAGTCAATTCCTGCATTGGCCGGCAATTACAGCAATTCGGTATTTTACCAGCTCGATCTGGACAAACTGGCCTACGATTATATCAGTCATGATTTAATCCTTCCTGAAACCCTACCAACAAAAAGCAACGATTGGCTCCCAATTCATTTACACATGTTTAGGGCTACCGTTTTGCGAAAGACAGAAAAAGAGTGGCAACTCGAAGAAAAGAAAGCTTTTGATTACCTGCGCGATTCGGTGCTGGAGCATTTTCAGCAAAGGCCTGTCGATCCCGGAATTCATCTTCTGCCCGATCAGATTGCATGGGGCCGAAGTCCTATCAGGCTCGATTTAGCAGGCGGCTGGACAGATACTCCACCCTATTGTTTTCTTTACGGCGGAAAAGTGGTCAATCTTGCAGTTGAACTGAACCAGCAACCACCACTGCATTGTTACATCAAATCCACCGATAAACTTGAGATCGTTTTGCGGTCGATTGATCTGGGCGCACAGGAAACCATTACGACTTTCGAAGAGCTTCGGGCATTTTACAATGTAGGTTCTCCGTTCTCGATTCCAAAAGCAGCTTTGGCGCTTGCAGGTTTTATTCCTGAATATGCTTTCAGAAAATATTCGACCCTCCGGAAACAACTTTCCGACATGGGAGGAGGCCTCGAAATCTCCATTCTATCGGCTGTACCAAAAGGTTCAGGATTGGGCACCAGTTCCATTCTGGCAGCAACGGTACTTGGTACAATTTCAGAAGTTTGTGGCCTTGGATGGGACAAAATGGAAACAGGAAAGCGTTCGCTGGCACTCGAACAGCTTTTAACAACAGGAGGCGGCTGGCAGGATCAATTCGGCGGAATACTGGAAGGCATCAAGCTGCTGGAAACCAATCCCGGAAAACTTCAGAGTCCGACGATCAAATGGCTTCCGGAATCACTTTTCAGCGATGTAAGTTATAAAAACCGGATGTTGCTTTATTACACAGGCATCACAAGGGTTGCAAAGAATATTCTGGCAGACATTGTGCGGGGAATGTTCCTGAATTCGTCCACACATCTGGCCTTGCTGGAGGAACTGAAGCAACATGCTGTCAGCACCAGCGAAACACTGTTGGTAAAAGATTTTAATGGTCTGGGTCGGAATATCCATACCAGCTGGCAACTCAATCAGAAACTGGATGCAGGAACCAATACTCCGGAAATACAAAAGATCATCGACCGTATTTCGCCCTGGATCATCGGGCAAAAACTGCTGGGTGCAGGCGGAGGCGGTTTTATGCTTATCATTGCCAAAGACGAAGAAGCTGCCGCACATATCAGGAATGAACTGACTACAAATCCAATTAACAAAAGAGCCAGACTGATCGATTTCAGTGTTTCCCAATCAGGATTACAGGTAACGAAAAGTTGAAAAACTACATTTCCACCACAATCCCCAAACTTCCGGTAAATAAATTTTTGCTTTCAGGAGCTGCCACCTCACTGGCATTGCTTTTCCACCAGGTATTCGAATAGCCCAAACTTCCCACCAGACGATAATAATTCAATTTTCCTGCATTTCGCATTTTCAGGTCAAACTTCAATTCCGACTGAATCGTCCAGTCATAAATTCCATCATTTGTAAAATCCAACAGCGGATACTGATATACATCCGTTCCACGCTGATAACTGTAAACATCGCCATAAATCTGGTAAATATTATCACTTGCCAAATCGTTGGTTCCGTGCATTATCAGGCGGTTATCAAGTGTTAAAATCAAATCAGGAACCGCAACGTTCACCAAAGTCCAGTTCAATTCTCCGGAATTGGGCGGAAGATAAAATCCCAGGTTGAATTCGTCGTGCGTATAAGTCATGTCCAACGGACGATCGCTTCCGAAAGTATTGAAATCAGTTTCAGGATAATGTGTATAAACGAAAGGAGTTAACCTTGTATATTTGAGTGTCGAAATTGTCCCGGGAATAATTTCTGACAACAGGGAGGTTTTCCAACCCAGCTGCCAACCGTAGCGGTTTCGCGGCATTTTCAACAATTCTCCGGAAGTAGTAAAACTGAATTCGTCCACAAAAAAGCTGAACCATGTTTTCCCGATTCGGGGAAATTGAGTGGCCACATCAAAATAAAGTGAAAGATTGTCGTGGTCTCCCACATCAATCTGGGTAAAATGCGGAAGGACGAAAGGAACCAGATAGGCAAGTTCGAGGCGTTTCGACCAGATATTACCACCGGCAGCCGTAACCTGAAGCCATTTGGCTGGCATAAATTCGAGCATGTGCAAGGTAAAATTTTTCTGCACCTGACCTATATCGTACCCATAAATATTTTCCCGGTAACCCGCTCTTTGGTTGGCATACGAAAACAGGGAGCCGGTAAGGTTTGAATACCTGATCCAGCTTGCCGGCTGAATTTTAAATTCAATTCCCGGAAACCTTCTGGCAGTGGACGAAAGCATCAAATTGTGCTCGTCATGACCCCACGACCGACGCTGATTGTTGATACTCACCTGCAAAGCGCCGTCGAACCATGAACCGCTCAGCTCGGTATGATAAATCATTCCGGCGGTAAGTTCATCCCTTACGGGCGGTCCCTCTCCACTTTCAGCCGATGTCAGCACGTGTGCCCACATGGTTTCAAAACTAAACTGATAAGGATGCCAGGCATATCCGATATTCTGGTTCTGGAAATTGACTTTTCCATCACGGGTATACGACTGATAAAACAAGTCGGGCGCGAGCCGTTCAACCGCCAAACCCATTCCGGCATGAAAAGTCAAGTGCTCACCCAAATCTCCGGAAAGAAAAGGCTCACCAATCAAACTGGTTGACCACGTTCCATCATCGCCGGCACCAGCTCTGACATAAGTTTCAGCTGCAAAACCGGCAAGCGCGAAGGTACTTTTGGATGCCTGTTTGTAAACGGTCACCCCATTGTTATCCGAAGAAAAATCAGTCATATATTGATTCACAATTTTCTTTTCCTTTGCCGACAAACGTTCATTTACCGATAGTTTTTGCAATAGCTCAACTATAAAAACCTTGGTGTATGGCTTCGCCTGCGGTAAAAACCCCAATTCTCCTTTGGTTTCGTAATAATCCAGGATCTGATAGATTTGATTGGTCAATGGGATGATCTTGTGTTTTAACCGCAGATCGGGTTGAACCTGCTGAGCAGTTTTTATGCTATCCGAAGCATCTGAATTCATTGGGAAAACGGCCAGGAAAAGTATGGCTACTGGCAATAAACAGATCAGGCGTTTGATAATCATATCGGAAATTTTAATATTAATCAATAATAAATGCGAAAATACATCATTCAATTCATTTTTTGCAACAGGAACATGTAAAACTTTCTGCTAACTATAAAGCAAAGAAACAATCAGCCTCGTAAATATTTTTGTTAATTGATAAAATCTAACAACTTAGATCAGGATTATCAATACTTTAAATTGGTTTTTTAACTTTGCAGCGACAAAAAGGCAAATTGAGGGTGATGAATAAAACTTTACAATACCGAATTCTATATTTTATCCTTTTCTATTGCATATTTTCCCATCAATCTTTTGGACAGGAACCAAAACTTAAAAGTACTTCCTGGCGCGACAACTGGAAATTGGAAGTCAAAACAGGTACTGCGGCAATACTGACACCCGTTCCTGATAAATATCTCGAACGAACAAACAATGTCAATGTTCCACTCGGGACACCAGGAGTAATCGGTATCTTTTCAATAAAAAAAAGCATTACTCCACACTTAGAAATGGGCTATCAGCTTGATTATATGCGCATAAAAGGTATGGTTGATAATGACATTTCGAAAATCAAAGTATTGACCCAGGCCTTTACCCACACGTATCAAATTCAATACAATATTAAAAGTACCGAGGAATATAAACCTCTTTATAATTACTTTTTGTATTACAAAATCGGCGGTATTTCACTGAAAAATGATCCTTTGGATCAACTGCCGCATGAAACTGAACCCGGTTTATCCGAATCAAGAGATAAGTTTGTCAGCAATGTTGCAATACTGACAGGCATTGGAGCCGGAATCAACTACCAGCTGAACAACAATCTTAGCCTGACCGGAACATTTGATGTAAACCGAAGTTCTGATGCGATTGAGGAATTGTATAAAATCCACAAGCTATTTTATAATTCCAGCCATTCTGTTAACAATTATATCGAATTGTCTTTTGGGCTTTCCTATTGGTTTAGTTTTGGAACTCAGAAGAAATCATTGTTTTACAACTCAAGAAATGAAACCGACAAACAATTGATCAGAACAAGAATTGAGAAAGAAAAGGGCAAAAATTCTTTTTCAAACAAACCGACCTGGTACAATAACAAAAAAGGGAAATGATTTTTTCGGAATTTTTACCAATAATAAAGAAACACTTCCAAATGATAAAACAATAATGGTGTCTTTGCGTTCTTACACAAGATTTATTGCACGAAACTGATGTTCAAACAAAACAAACTGTACATACTGATTTTGTTTCATTTGCTGCTACTTTGGTATCCGCAAATGGTCAAATCGTTGCATGTTCACCACAACGAAGAGGTTTGCTGCCATCATGATCATGGAGTTTCGTTTGACACTGCAGAAGAACCTTGCCCGGTTTGCGACTTCGAATTTGTCAGTTTTATCGGGAATTCAAATACTCGTTTGCAGGTTCGGTTACCTGAAATCAAGTTAATTGACCTGCCTGTCCTCGAAGCAATTTATACAAATCAACTTTTCTACTTTTCCCTTAGGGCTCCGCCTATCTCCTGATTTTCTGAATAATATATCTTCTGAAGCTCCAAATGCCATTGGGCATGATCGCTAAATTCTTAAAATCAACCAATGATAAAAATAACAATGAGTTGGCTTTTACTGTCAATATCTGTTGCAGTATTTGCCATTGAACCCGCAAATACAATTAAAGAATCAAATTTAAGCGGAAAAATCACAGACCTCAATACCGGCGAAACATTGCCGGGAGTATCTGTATATTTTCCTGACCTGAAAACAGGAACGATCAGCAAATCAGACGGAACTTATTCCATTAGTCGGCTACCTTCGGCCAAAGTGCTGGTACAGGTAAGTTCTACCGGATATCATTTGGTAGCTGTGAGCATTGATTTAAATTTGATCAGCCGAATGGACTTCGCACTTGAACCGGCGATCACCGAAATCAGTGAAGTTGTGGTTACCGGTCAGGCTGGTGGAACCGAAAAAAACCGAACACCTGCGCCTGTCACAACCATACCCAAAGCATATCTCATTGAAAATTCATCGTCGAATATCATTGA
>DAITNH010000282.1:0-7146 GCA_036834745.1 Prolixibacteraceae bacterium | reverse complement strand
TCGTAATGTAAAAATTGATGATGTTCTAATTTCCAATGAGCTGGAAGCATAGCTACAATTTCGTTGTAGCTTTCAGCCAGTTCGAACAACCACGGACGATCCATGATTGCCCCTTTTTCATCGAGGTATGGGCCAAGTGTCCAAAGTATTCCGTTCAATAACCGATCTGTTGTTTGGATTTCTAATTCAAGCATAGGTAAATTGCTCATGCCTTTTAGTTTATTTAAGATTCCATGATAAAGAGAAGCTGTTTTTACGGCAACGGCATAAGCTGTCAGCGAATAAATGAGGGTCAGGATTACCACTTTGTTCCGGCCAATAAAATCAATTATAACGGTTAAAAACTTGACAAAATAAGCTAGGCTACTGGTGCTGATTGTCAGCGCTGGGGCAAGTTTTTCACCCAGTTCGATCGACATTACATTGAGCTGGTTGCGGGCTTGTGCAAGCTTTGCATTGTTGTTGTCGGTATTTATAGCCGCCTGCTGCAGGGCTACGTTGGTACCTGTCAGTGCTTTTTCGTAGTGTTTGAGTTCCTGAACGTTTGTGATTAAAGTGTTGGCCACGTTGATATTTTCCAGTCCAAACATTTCCAGTTTTTCCTGCGGGGTGAGCATCTTTTTGCCCAGGTTTTCGATGGCGGTTGCGAATCCGTTAATGGTCGGATTGGTGTCGTCTGCTCCGACTTGCAGGCGCATTAACATTCCTCTAAGACCTCGACCGGCAATTTCAGGAGAGGAAAAACGAGGTGCGAGGGTTTCCAATGTGGCAGCCAGTGTTTCAATGGACAATCCGGCAAGTGAAGCGGTTGTTCCTGCTTTTTCGAAACCTACGGTCAGATAGGGAATCTCCCCGGCACCTTCTTTTGATCCTGCACCCAGTACGTTGATGATCCGGCGGGCCTGATCCGCAGAAACATTGTACTGGTTCATGACCATTGTCAAACCTTCGATGGCGGGCTCAGGATGACAAGGCTGCGATTGTTTTGGATTCAAATATCAGGTGTGGCAACGTGAAAGGAAAGGACAGCTTTGGCAGTAACAACTACCAAAGAAAAAACCCTGCCAATAGCAAGGTTTTAAAGAATGTTTTATTTGAATAAATCAGAATGGGTACCGGTAGCTACAAGGGAAATTACTTTTTCTTTATCGTCTTGTCTCCAGATTAACAACCAGTCGGGCTTGATATGACATTCCAAACAATCGACATAATTTCCTCTAAGTGGATGTGTTTTGTATTTGGCGGGTAACTTACCATTTAATTCGAGTAAACTGATGACATTTTCGAGTAGCGAAATATCGTATTTCCGATTGATGCACCTTATCGCATGTTTATCGAATTGATTGGTTGATTTTATTTCATACATCAGCCCGGCTTTTTAACGAAGCGAAGAGCTCTTTTGAATTTTTATGTGAGGTTACTCTTCCCTGACGTGCATCCTCAATTGCTTCTTTGGTTTCATCATTTGGCTCATTACCAATATGAATGAAGTTTTCGCCTTCAAATTTCTTCAGAAACTGCAGAAGGCTTTTCCCTTTGGCTGTGCGATCGTTGATAATTACCGTTGTCATAACTTTATGTATTTCGCACAAAGTTAATAATCTATGCTGTATTCACCAACAGGGTCAAGAAATTTTCATCCGGGTTGCATTTACCGCAGCATCGGCATTGATATTGGCCAGTTCATTGGCCAGTATTGGAACGTTGCGATCCAGCACGGGATTAAACCATTCGACAGCTACCCGTTCACGAACTCTTGCCGGGTACTTGGCTGTTCTGGTAACAAAGCCTTTCCCATCGGATAGATATCCCCGGCCAACGCCCTTATGCACGAACACCCCATGTCGTTCAAAGGAGAAGCCGACGTAATTGGCCAAACCGAATTCTTTTCCGACTTTGCTCATGATGCTGGCTGCTAATTTCTTTTCGGTTTGTTTGCCACCATCGCGCAAAACAAATGATTCCGTTTTTCCTTCCGAAAACTATCGTGCGCTTCCACGCAGGGAACTTCGAACCATTGGAGTCCATTTTAGAACCAATGCATTTTGTTGCTGAACGGTTTGGGGATCAGGCTGACTACCCGTTGATCTGGAAATGTATTTTGATTTCCGACCTTTTAAATTACCGTTACTGCCGTAATTATTTTTGAGAAATCCCATTTTATTCGAAGTTATTGATCAACCATTTATCAGGATTCACTGTATTGCTTCATGGTGAAGTGAGAACGTAGGAAAACCGGATTCCGTAATTTCCATCCATTTCATTGGCCAGAAGCGAAGCTTCCACTGTTGAAAAATCAAAATCACGAATGGCCGGTGCCAAAGGATTGCGCTTGTCGGCTTTCATCCGGACTAAAAGTTCATCCCCGATTTCTTCCATGTTTTCCCAAACAGACTGAATGGCTTCAAAGTCAGTCTGGTCAGAAACGTGATCAATCAGCATAAAAGCACCTCGGCGGTTTTTAAGCAGATTGTCGCTTTTGTCATCGGTAAAGTCATAGCTGTAGCCTTCCAGAATAAGAAATGGATGTTTTACATCCGTCCGGTTAATGCCACCCAGAACTTCATCTACTTCCATCCGGAAGAAATGCTTTTCACTGTCGGTGTGACCGATATCCTTGTGCAAACGTGCAAGGTTTTCGAAGTAGAACACGAGTTGAGAAAATTTGGCCATGGAAATTTATTTACGATTTATTTATTTACGATTTACAATTTTCAGTAACCTCCAGCATTCTGCCAAATTGTAAATTGCAAATCGTCTAATTGTCAATGTTTGCGGGCATTTTCCTTGTATTTTCTGGTCATGTAGGCAAAGATGGTATTGACTGGTTTTGCTGCCCAAACTTCGTCGTGTAAGATATCATCACCAACGAAATTTTAAAAGACCTTGATCCAGCTATTGTTATCGATCGGCTTCTTTGTAGCATCCTTTTCCTCATTCAAAGCACCGCTGGCTGAGCGCGAAGCAGTCGAAGCCAGCTTTTGGAATATCAACGGATAGGCCAACGCAAGCCATTCGTGGATCAATTGGTAGTTCAGGGCAACGGATTGACGAATATTCACATCCAGTTTCCCTATACATAAAAATATTTCCTGAATCAAACGTTCTTCAAATTTTTCATTTTTACCTAAATACAGCGAAGCGATGAATTTATTCAAATCAGTTTCATCGTTTGATTGCTGGTAATTGGCAAAATAGGTATCTGCAAAGATGAACTGGCCGAAGGTTACCCCTTTGAGTTTGGGCTGTGGAGCGAGCAGACATGCTCCCTTCGACTGCTTCGCGCTCAGGGAGCGAACCTGCAGTTTCTTGATTATAAATTCATGATAAGGTTTCTGGTTGCCCACAAACTCAAAGATTTCCATGAGTTTGTACCGTTCAAAATCCGACAATTTATTGAGGATTCGCTTTTTCAATCCTGACATGGATTTCAGGAAAGTAATGTCTGAAATTGCCGATTTGTAAAGGCAGGCAATGGCGATCAATTGCTTTTGAGACACATCACCCCAATTTTGGGGCACTTTACTTTCAACCTTTCTATTGAATGGCAGCCAAATTACAGGACGGTATTTTACTTCGATTGTCAACATGCCCAGAATGATTTTTTGTCGTTGTTATTGCGGCGCAGTGCATTGCCGGTCTGACCGGAATAGGATGGCCAGTCTGCTGGATTGGCAATGAGGAAGCTTTTCAGTCTTTCCAGATAATTTTGCCCAATGGCTTTGTTGCGTTTGGCCAGAAAGTTAATGCGGTCACTTTCTGAAGGTTGCTTGTTTTGTACCAGGTTATTCCCGGATGAAGTACTTTCGAAGTACAAACCCTTGTCCGTAAGATCTGCTCCACTTTCTTCCATTAACAGCGCCGTTGCCAGATAGGCGATGGCTTTTTGAATGTAGGGAAGGATAGCAGACACTTTTGCTGATGACGTTTTCTTTACCATTTCAAGTTTTATCTCATCAAAGATTGTTTCACCCAAAAGTGGTTTGATGTCAAGATCCTCCACCAATTGCATGGAGGATTTCAGGCGAAGGAAAGTTAGTCTGCTGTGATTAATGAAAACAATCCCATTAAACGTATTGGTGTCCGGAATGAAGGAGGATTTCAGGATAGTCCATGCACCCGAATCCACGAAAGATTTGAAATTGACGATTTCACCTTCTGACTTCTTGATTTCCATTTCAAGATAGAAAAGTATTTCGTCCAGTCCGTTGAACCCCGTTGTTTTGAAATACTCTTTTAATTCCACTTCCTGGTACTTGAACAGACTTTTTACCTTTTCGTTTTCAGTTCGTTTGAAACCACCGTCGGAAATGGTGGCGTTCAAAACCTGAAACCCGGACCAATAAGTCAGGTGTATCAGTGATCTTTGGACTATTGAAAGCAAAGTTGAAAATTGGGTGGAATTAGCTGCAGTCGGATCTGGTGGTGTATCATAAAAGCTCTGCAATTCTGAGTATAGAACTGGTCCCAACAATGGAAGCAAAAATGCAGTTTCTGCGTTTTGGATATGAGGTTTCAGCCTGTTGAAGTCGGTACCTGCGCCAACTGCCAGGAATTGTTTGATTTCTTCTATGTTTTTGAATAGCATGAGCAAAAAAAATAGTGCGATTTGTAATTAACGATTAACGATCAACGATTAGCGATTAACGATTTTCAGGATAAGGTTTTAGTTGTTCCGGCACCAGAATCGAGGGTAGTTAGAACGGTGTTTCTGAACCTCCATTCCACATTTTCATCTCCACAATTGTCGCGATGGACAATTTCAATAGAATCGAGCATGGTCTGGCGGTCAAGCCATGCATTTGCCACGTTGATCAGATAGGCTTCACGGATATTGCTTCCACCTGAATTACCTGCATAAGCGCCACCGGGCATACCAGCGCCCATAACATTTGGATTGACCATGATGGCAAACATGATTTCAGAATTGACCGCAGCTGAAGTAACCAGGTTCTGTTCGCTGTTCAGTTTGTTGTTCAGCGGCTCAATGATCCATTTTTCTTCAGCTTTTCCGTTCATTGGATTAATCTCGAAGAAAGTAAAGATTGGTTTGTCTGCGTTATCCACCCCACAAAGGTTGGTTTCCACATCATCCATATAATCTTCAATAGCTTTCTTTCGCAGATCGATGGTTGCAAACTGATTGGCGGGAAACTGACGGTCCCAGAAAGCATACGGAATCTGAATATTCCACTTCCAGGTTATTTGATTGGTATAGGCTTTTTTCAGGAAAGCAGGTACCATACTGGCAATATCGATTCATCCGGCCAGATAAGCAGCAAACCAAAGCGGTGCAGAATAATACTCGTTGTAGCTCCAGGAATCGCGGATACACATCACAAATGATTTCCCGTTGGTTTGGCCTGCCCACCGGCGACGTTCCAAATCAGCAAAAGGATCATATTCATCCAGAACCTCATAAACGGTATATTCACCTTCTGACGGAGTATCAGGAAATCTTCCGGATACAATGCAGTTTTCAACCACTCCATCCTTATTTGCAACTGTCAACCGGCAGTATTTTGAATTGATGGCGTTTACACCAACGATCTGGCTTCCATCAGCATTGAACAGGAACTCCACAAAAGCGACTCCAAGTTTCAGGTAATCGCTTTGAAGGTTTTGGAGAAGCGGTATTTGGCCGATCAGCCGGAACTCCGGTTGTGGCACCCAGATAGCTCCTGCCGGATGCAAGCAGTGGCACACCTTGAGCATTAAAAATAATATCTGCCATATTTTGAAAAGTTTCAAGTTTCAGGTTCCAAGTTTCAAGTTGGCTCCCATATTTGTTCCTACATTCTTACTTTCTTTCCGTTCCAATCAATCAATGAATCAATGTGTACCGGAGTGACATGGCCACAAGCGTTACCATTTTCATCGACAGGAAGAACCCCACGCATACTGTTCTCTTTCATATTCATCTTTAATCCGGTAGCTACGGCTCGGGGAATGAATACCAGTTCACCATCTTTCTTTACAAACTTGATGGAGAAGACAATTTGTTTTCCTTCGGGAGTTTCCCGAATCTCCAATTCTTTGAGGACAAGGTTTCGGCGAATGGTTTCGATTTTTGGAGTCATATTGCACGGATTTAAAAGGATTACTTGAATTTTGAGTAAAGGTAATGAGCGGGTGGGGTAGGAGAAAGGACAGTTTTTTTGAAGGTTGTGAAGTGGAATTTCAGGTTCATCTATAAAAAGGAAAGATAGTTTTTGGAAAAAATCTATATGGTAAGCTTTTTGTTTTGCAATTTTCCAAAATTTTATAGAAATTGTCTTAGTACATGACAAAAATATAAATAGCTGAATATCAGCAAAATAAGTTCGTTTAAATTTTGATAATACCCTGAATATCATTATCTTACAAGAAAATTACCACATCTTAAAGTAAGAAATATGACATCCAAGGTAGACACCAAAAGTAGTGAATTAGTAGCCATTTTCCATGATTTGCTGGGCTGGAATTTGGCGAGGGTAAAGTTCTTTGTTTTATTTATTTGTGCGCTATGTAAGGTTCAAACAGTTGGTTTTGACAAGTTATCAACGGCATTTAACAGCACTGCGGACTCCGCATCTTCTCTTCGTAGAATACAGCGGTTTATTGCTAAATATCCGTTAGACTCTGACGTAATTGCTCGTTTAATATTCAGGCTGTTGCCACACAAGCCTCCATATCGTATAGCAATGGACAGGACTAACTGGAAGTTTGGCGAGTTGAATATTAATGTTTTGGTGATTGCTGTTATTTATCATGATCCGTATCCGCGAAAACTTTTGGGTGCTACAACCTCATAATGGCAAGAAGGTGAAAGCATCATGGCTATTTTCTAATTTACCACTAAACAGCTGCCGGGTTAATGACAGGATCGTTTATGTGAACAATCAACTATGTTATCTCTCCGGCTCTAAAGTTAAAAGCAAAACGGGGGTGCCTGAATTACAAATTATTATATCATTCAATTTCAAATCAAGAAACATGGAAATAAGGCTAAAAGTATTTTTAAACATGGATTGACATATATTGCCACAGTGCTGTTAAACCCTTATTTTCAATCGGATATAGATGTATTCAAATTTTTGTCATGTACTTAGGAAACGCATATAAAAATATCAATCATCCATTATTCCATTTGTCTTTTTTCGAATC
>DAITNH010000281.1:4981-7231 GCA_036834745.1 Prolixibacteraceae bacterium | reverse complement strand
GATGAATGCATGGCGTGCACCGTTGGCTAATGAAACGGACGAATGGACATGGAGAGCTGCAAATATAAAACACAAAGTTGATGGGTACGGAAAAAATGCAGCCACTGAGTGGTATTCCTCTGGTCTTGACAGACTGAAATTTTATTTGGAAAAATTTAGCTGGGAAACACAAAATGACGGAAAAATTTTAATTGACGTAAAAAATGTATTGGTTTTAGGAAACCAGAAAGGCGCATTTCATAATCATTTCAGATACACTATTGATGGTAGCGGGGGAATGACGATTGAGCATACCATAATTCCGAACGGAGACATGCCAAGCTGGCTTCCACGAATAGGAACAGCATGGATACTCAATAAAACCCTTGAAAACGTTCAATGGTATGGCCGTGGCCCTGAAGAAAACTATCCTGACCGTAAATCAGGCTATAAGACAGGTATTTACAAATCGACAGTAAATGAGATGTATGTGCCTTACCTTATTCCTCAGGACTATGGTTTAAGGACCGAAAACCGGTGGGTAAAGATGACCGATGCTAGTGGAACAGGACTGGAATTTAAGGGAAATAGTTTATTTAACTTCAGTGCACAACCATATTCGGCGGAAAACCTCACAAAAGCTCTTTATACCTATCAACTCCATCCTTTTGACGGGATAACTTTTAATTTCGATTATGCCACAAGCGGATTAGGCTGCACTGCCCGGTCAGTTTTTGCACAATATCAGGTTATGCCACAACGGTACGATTTTATAATGTCAATCAAACCGGTAAAAGAATGAGAAAAATTATTACAATATGAAAAAGATCATTGCTCTCTTCCTTATTCTATGTACAACAGGATTATTTTCATTCATTCAGGAAAATAAGACAAATTCAAAGAAGGAAGTCAATCAGAATAATGAAAAAGCGTATCCTGCCGATTCTATTTTTGAAATTATTGGAGGAATTGAATCCCCGGTTATCAAGATAGGCGATCATGGAACAGAAAACAATAAATATGGATTTGAAGGTGGGAGGGCATTAAAATTTAACAACGTATATCATATTTTTATTACTGAGATGTGGGGCGGGCCCTTTATGTGTAAAACAAGACTTGCCCATTGGAAAAGTAAAGATGGCATTGCCTGGGTAAGGGCTGCAACATTGTTCGAATCAAGTGGTGATTTTACCGGAAATGACTCCCATGCTTCTCTATGGTCGCCGGTGCCAACCTTTGACGAAAAACAAAATTGCTGGATATTAACTTATGTTTGCTATCGCTCAAAACCTAATACCACCGAAAAATGGTTTCGAAATTACGATGGAATTATTGCTCTTGCCAAATCAAGCGTAAAGGGTAGAAATGGAATTGACGGGCCATACATTGAAACAAGTATCCTTATGAAACCCGACACTGCAGACCCAAAATTCGGTCTGATGGGGGTTGAATCCTTTTTCCCATATCAGGTTAATGGACAATGGTTCGCCATTTATGGTTCATCGCCAGGGTGGATCGCCCTTGCAAAATCTCCAGCACTAACTGGCCCCTGGGAAAGATTATCCGAGCCCGGAGTTGTTGGCAAACATACCGAAAACCCGGTAGTATCACGACTTCCAGATGGAAGGTATGTTGTCTTTTTTGATGGCGCCGGCTTTTACCAAAAAATTGGATATATGGTTTCTTCTGATGGAATACATTGGTCGAAACCAATCATCATCGATCTTGAAAACCATCCTGATAAGTGGTGGGGATTGACCCGTACGCCATTGGGTTTAATCGATGAAGGTAAAGGCAACTATATTTTGTATTTCACTGCGTACAATAATAATTTTTATAAGATCCCCGGTATTTGGGAAGCAAAATCTGATTCGGCTTTAGATGGATATTTTGCCAGCGTGGGAATGATTCACCTGAAGCTTATTAAACAGGCAAGTGAATAAATAATTAAAATAATAGCTATCAGATATTTACAGAAGTATAAAACAAAAAACTAAACATTATGAAATACTTATTCTTTGCTTTTTTTGTATTGTCCTTTTTCTATGGGAAAAGTGTATCAGAAGTACCAGAACATTTCAAAAAGGTTGATCAAATGCTCTGGGTGGTTAAAGATCTTGACAATGTAATCGCTCATTGGGCTAAGCTTGGATTTACCCAGGTCATCATGCTTGATACGGTCGTTGCAGAATTTAAAAAAACAGGGAAACCCGTGAAAATAAGATTGGCGAAAGCCAATTTGGGTGGTGCAAATATTACCTGGATCCAGCC
>DAITNH010000281.1:0-4881 GCA_036834745.1 Prolixibacteraceae bacterium | reverse complement strand
TCTGAGAACCTGCATAACATGAAAATAAACCAATACGCATTTGCTATACGCAAACCCGAAAAGGTATCTGAATACTGGCACAAAATTGGCCTGCCTGAATTTCAGATCAGCAAGCCCGTGTTGGGAAATACCCATTATTATGGAAAAATAGTTGATCACGAACTTATCCAGGGATGGCAGCGACACGGAACAATAGCCTATGAATGGTGTATTCCGGTAAAACCACCCATCGTTTACGAGGATCATATCAATAAGCACGGAGAAGGAATTCACCACCTGGCTTTCAGCGTTGATGATATGGATAAAGTACTCGAAGATTACAGGTCAAAAGGCTATGTTGTTTCAATGGGCGGAACCTGGGGTGAGACAGGAAAACCCGGATCTGGCAGGTATGAATACATTGATCTTGAAAAAGCCGGAGGGGTAACGATGGAACTTTTATGGAATCATCATTGAGCCTTTCTGGTTTTATGCATCCGGGCAGGGGAAATAAATTTAAACTATATAAATTAAAAAAATGAATCGAAGAAAGATGATTAGAAATCTGGCAGGAGCAGCTGCGGTTACAGCAGTGGGCTCTTCTTTAAGTCCTCTGTATGCCGGAAAAGCAGGGAATTCAAAGCTAAAACGAAATATACATCAATCAGTTTGCCGGTGGGCCTTTAGTGACATTCCCCTGGCAAAACTTATTGCAGCCTGTATCGATATTGGTATAGAAGCAATAGATTTATTAGACGAAAAAGATTGGGATGTTGTAAACAAACAAGGATTAAGATGTTCATTAGGTAATGTGACAGATTATGTAATCCAAAAAGGTTTTAACCGTTTGGAATATCATGATAAACTGATTGCCGATTATACAGACATTATTCCCAGGGCTGCTGCAGCGGGTGTTCCGAACCTTATCTGCTTCTCGGGAAACAGGGATGGACAAAACGATAACGATGGGTTAATTAACTGCGCCATTGGATTACGCAAACTTATGCCTGTTGCCGAAAAATATGGGGTTAATATTTTTATGGAATTACTGAATACCAATATGCATAAAGACTACCAGTGTGATAAAATCCCATGGGGTGCCGCTCTTTGTGAGATGGTGGGTTCAGAACGCTTTAAATTGCTTTATGATATCTACCATATGCAGATAATGGAAGGTAATATTATAGATACTATAACTAAATATCATCGTTATATAGGTCATTATCATACAGGAGGAGTACCCGGAAGGCATGAAATTGATGAAACACAGGAACTTTATTACCCTGCTATAATGAGAGCCATTGTAAAAACGGGATTTAAAGGATATGTAGCCCATGAGTTTATTCCTCTGCAGGAAAATAAACTGGAATCGCTGCGAAAGGGAGTCTTGATATGTGATGTTTGAGAGGCGGTAAGTTTTCGTTTTTCGGCTACTCCGCCCCGGCGAAGTAATAATTTTGAGTATTGAGAAACAAGTGTTTGAAATTTTTAGCATATATATATGATGAAGATTCACTACAAGGTTCTCATTTCTGTGATAATTATAGCAGG
Source organism: Prolixibacteraceae bacterium (assembly GCA_036834745.1). Lineage (GTDB taxonomy): Bacteria > Bacteroidota > Bacteroidia > Bacteroidales > Prolixibacteraceae > Aquipluma. Next base: position 3,351 of record DAITNH010000281.1, on the reverse strand, counting down.
ACAGATTGTTGCTAAATCACAAGTTCTCAAGCCAGATACCCTGAGTTTTAAACCATTTGTCTGGCTATCAGAGGCTCCAAAGGACTGTCCTTTTGAACAATCAAAAGACTTGACACACCTATTCATCCGATAACCTGGCTCCATATGTCTTTATCTGTGAATGCAGCAGCACAGAGCATCAAATCATAGTGCAGCTCGATATCGAAGACAATTTGGTTTACTGTCATATTCACCTGATCAACAAATCATTTTGGAACCGTCTGAAATCCGGGATAAAATACATCTTTGGCTATCATTGCCGTTACGGTCATTGGGATGAATTTATATGGAGACCCGAACACGCCGATAAACTTCGTGAATTGGCAGATTTTTGGTAAAGAAATGATTCTAAAAACCCCTTGTACTTTGCCATTCGGCCCAGTTAATAGAGGAGAAATAGCTTCGGAGCATTCCATCAAACAAACGCACAGCCTGAAGCCGGGTTTGGGTTGAGTTGATCTTTTGGATTTCTACAGGTAAATCCAGTATGCGTTGATCAAGGAAAGCGTTTAAATCACCGACGGTTTGGGGATAATTGGTAACTGTTTTTTCTTCAGCAATAAAGTGGATATTACCGGGCATTCGGACCTTTTCAGCATTTAAATCAGGAATGTACCGTGAAAGAATTGTGAAGGTATTTTCAGGTAAATGATACTGCCAATCAACATAAATAGTGATGATTTTTACCAATTCATCTTTGCTTTCTTTGGTAGCCTGGGCAGGTAGTTTGGCAAGTTGCTGCTTTTGATCGGTTAATGAAGTTCCCAGATTGTCCCAGATATTTTTTATTGCCAAAAGCGCACTGATATCGCTGAAGGGATGATCGCTTGGAAGTCCAATAAAAATCACATTGGTTTTATAAGATGGATTGCTCGCTTTCACCTCGTCCACTACCGATTTCAGTGTATTTACCGAATTCTGAAGATTCCGGATTGATTGCTGGACTGCAGGAAAATTGAGCCGGTAGAAATTTAGTTCGATACTGTCACAAGCCGATTGTACATCTTGTAGTTTTTCATGGATCAGTTCGTTTTTGATGCCGGTTGCCTGAATATTTTGAGTTGAGAACCAAACATCTGATTCACCGGCAATTTTAAAATAGAGGGTAGCTTCCGCAGTATTTTCATCCGTTTTAATGTGTTCGTTTTGAGTGAACTGCCAGCTTGCTTTGATGGTAATTTTGAGATAGGATTGTGAGAATTTTTGATCGGATACAGTGATTTCTGCAATTGATTGATTATCGGTTGGTTTTACCTGAATAAATTCGTCAGGTGTAAAACGAATTTCCTCTTTGATTAATTTCCATTCAGATTTTTTCCCGTCAGTCTGATAAGTAATTCCATCTTTTCCCCTTGAAAGAATTTGGGCAGCTCCTGTAATGTCGGCATAAATATCGGGGAATTTGCAATAATCACGTCGTCCTCCCTCCATCTCAACGTCAACCATCAATTTCTGACCAGGTTTAACAGTCAAAATTTCGCCTGTTTTTGATGGTTTTCCATCAATTTTAACTTGAATAAATGGTTTTCTTAAAGGTTCTGCGCTGTAACCAAATCCGACCATAAAAACCATCATCACCATAAGCAGCAAGAGGCTTTTCATATCTCCGGGTTTTGTAGTTCATGAATTTGGATAAATTTAGTAAAAATATTGATTATCCGTTACCTGTTAATTCTTCACAACTTTTTCAGTAAAAAGTTGGCTGTCAGTTTGTACACGGAGGAAATACATTCCTGGCTTCAATTCGTCAAGCTTAATTTTTAAGGAATTGGAATTAGTGTTTGTTTTTTTTATGTTTTTACCATCGATCGAAAACAACTCAACCGACCTGATCATTTCTTTCGATTCGATTTGAATCTGATCGCTTGCAGGATTTGGGTAAATTCGTAATGCAGATTGAGACGATTCTTCAGAAATACTTGTGGCCAGATCTTTAAATGCAGGTAATTTTTTATCGCTGTACAAACGATATTCACCTGCTCTCAGGAGTATTGAAGCGTTGACATCTGTAACAGATAATTCGTTGCCGCTAAAAAATTCGTACCAGGTACCGGTGTGCTGAAAATTGGGGGCAATCGTCTGGTCAGCCATCCCGAAATTGCCAATCAGCGTGATATTGTGATCGTTCAGTTTTTGTTGTATCTTTTTTGTGACGCCATAAACCGACAGGGTTTCTGTTCCTGAAGTAAATACATCGAACTGTTCGCGAAGCCGCAACATGGCCGAATATACATCGAAAAGTTTTCGACGGTTGCCATTATCAAGATAATCCCAGTGAAGGGGTTTTGGATCAGTTCTGCAATTGTTATTGATGGTGCCGTTTTCGCAGTAATTGATTGAAAAATCGTAACCCAGTTCGCCAAATTGCCAGATCATTTTAGGTCCGGCAAGCGATAAAAAAAACGCTGTGGTAAGTTGGCTGCGTTCGAGGGCGGTGTTGAGTTCTTTGGTATTGTAGGCGCCGAGTGAATTTCCATAAGATATTGTTTTGAACAACTGACGTTCTTCGTCGTGGCTTTCCATGTAGGCAAGCAGACCAGGTTTTGAATAACCTCTTGACCAATAGGATGCCCGGCTAAGATCAGATTTTCCTGATTCGTTGTATCCCATGGCGGCTTCACCAAAATTGTAGGTAACATTGCCCCAAATCAACATGCCATTGCCATAAGCAGCCAGTTCTCTTTCTTCTGTATCAGGGGCAAAATGTTCCAGAATGACGTATGCTTTGGGATTGACTTCCCATATTTTGTCGGCCATTCTTTTCAGGATTGCAATTCGTGCGGCATCGTATGCACCGCCATCGCCCGGCGTGTTGGTAAAACCTTTGGTGAAATCGAAGCGGAAACCATCGACTTTGTATTCTTCCATCCAGTATTTGTTAACCCGGTCAACAAAATCTCTGGTAGCCTGGCTTTCATGGTTAAAATCGGATCCCCAGAAATAGGTGGTGTTGGGCGATGTTTGGTTAAACCACGGATTGTTGGCAGCCGGTCGGTTTAGTGCATCGTTCCAGTACATTTTAACCATTGGGTTCGAATTGAACGAATGGTTTAAAACCATGTCCTGAATAACGATAAAACCTTGTTTGTGACATTCGTCGATCAGTGCTTTTAGGTCGTCTTTCGTGCCATAAGCTTTGTCGGGAGCAAAATAGAAATTCGGATTGTATCCCCAGCTTATGTTGCCTTCAAATTCGTTGAAAGGCATCAGGTCAATGGTATTTATTCCAAGTCGTTTCAGGTAATCGAGTTTTTCCTGAAGTGCCTTGTAGGTTCTTTCCTGAGTAAAATCACGGATCAGCAGTTCGTACAC
>DAITNH010000280.1:4318-7265 GCA_036834745.1 Prolixibacteraceae bacterium | reverse complement strand
TTAACTCCGGAAGGTGCAGTGGCAAAACCACTGTTAAAAGCAGATCCGGTAATTTCGATCACATCGTTGGTTGCCGCTGAGCTGTTATTCAATGTAATGTCAGTAATTTCCAGATCAGGTTTATTCAGATCGGTCACAAAAACATAGCCAAATCCGGTTGTGAATGTCGGGGCACTTGCCTGAACAGATACCATCTGGTTACCATCTTCAATGTTATCGTTGATAGTGTTGATTGGAACCTGAACCGATTTTTGTCCGGCCAAAATAGTTGCTGAAGTTTGAATACTGACTTCGGTTGGATCGTTGTGCGCAATGGTTACCGTCAGATCCTGATCGGGTGGTGTGTTTCGTGAAATGGTTAAAGTTCCGGCATTTAATTTTCCTTCAGGAAGTGAAACCGGGTTGATTGAAACCGACAGCGAAGGGCCGTCATTATCGGCAATATACAGATTGTCGCTTACGACTCCTCCATTATCGGGAGTTGTTCCGCAATTGCACGATGAAATAAGAATCGATCCGGTAATGATTACTTTCCTGTAACCATCCACATCACCATTATCGACTACACCGATGTTGAATTTTTGTTCCGGTGCTCCTTTGGGCAAAGTAATGCTGGCTGGGAAAAAGAGTGCGTTTGACAGGCTCGAAGTTAAATTTACAGTGATAATATCGTCACCTTTTATCCGCTTGATCACTCCCCAGGTTGCATAAACACCGGCAGACTCGGAAACCGTATCCGACAGCAATTCGAAGCTGACCTGCGGAACATCGTTATCAATGATGCTGGCAGTTACCTGTCCGGTGGTGACTCCGGCCGAGCTGGCATATATCATTGCATCGCCGGTTAACTCCGGAATATTGTCGTCGGTGATATTAATTGCGACATCAGCCGATGCAACATTTGTCGGAATTGTAACCGAAGCCGGGAAAGTCCACTGTGACGGTTTATTCGTTGACAAATTAACCGTCAATGGTGCGTTGGTAACGAGATCTCTTCTTACTGTCAAAGTAATTGTTTCTCCTTCTGAAGCCGAATATTTATTTAGTATTGCCGTTAACGATGGAATTTCATCGTCCAGAATGGTGATTGCTTTTACTGAATTTGAATAAGCGGTGGCACTTGCTGTAATGTCAATATTTCTTGGCCCTTCCAAAACTGCATTGTTTACCGTGTTGAGGTTAAACAAGAGGGAAGACTGGTTGGCCGGTATAATTACAGAGGCTGGAATGGTAACCTGTCCGGCCACCGAAGTAGCCAGTGAAACTGCAAGATTTGATGAATAGTCGCCGCTTCGGGTAATGATACAACGGACTGGACCTGGAGTACTTTCGAGTACCGATTCCTGCTGGATATCCAATGTAAGAATATTTTCAACGGTAACTTTTCCGGCTGATACTGCTTTGTTGTTGGCTTTGTTTGCTGCATATTCCTGAAGTTCAGGGAAGGGAATTAATTCAACTTCAATGTTTGCATCTCCTGAAAAACGGAGGATTCCGGGCAATTTGAATTTTTTGCTGCGGCTTATTGTCGTGCCTGAAGCCAATGGTAATTTGTACTCAATGGTCGGATCAAGAATCAGTCTTAAACCGGAAACATGAACCAGTGTTATTTTTTCAGCCCAGCCACCGGAAGCATTTACAATTCCAATATTTTCCACATTCCAACTGATTGTAATTGAATCGCCGGGCAGAATGGTTGCACTTCCCGCCTGAATATCTTTAACCAAAATGTCAGGTAGCGTTCTGAGGACAACATTGGTAAGTCCCGTCGAATTTGCAAGATTGTTGTTTTCGGCAAGTTCAACCACTGCGTTGTAATAATCTGTTTTGACCAGGAAATAATAATCTCCGGTAAATTCATTCGGAAGCGAAACCGTGACCGTTCGCGCGTAAATGCTGTCCGGATTCAGTTGTTTTACATTCAGGTTGGTTGATAGTAATCTGTCATCATTACTGAGGGTTTGGTCGCTGGACATATATACCATGTCATACCAGGGAGTTCCTTCAGTACTGCCGATCCCTGTGTTTTTTATCTTGTAGGTCAGTGTAAAATTTGTGCCCGATTCAATATTGGCTGGTGCCAGAATTTCACTTACCGTCAGGTCAGGCAATTGCCTGACTTTAAAGGACTGTATTGAACTTTCAACCGAAGAACAATCGTTGACCGATCCGATTTTCCAGCGGTACAACTGGCCGTATTTCAGGTTGTAAAGTCTGAATGTTGTTCCATAAATATTGGTATTGGAAGGTGTTGCAGGAACCGCTGCACCGTCTTCCCAAACATACAGGTTGTAGGAAGTGGTATTCGGCGAAGGTTGCCAGTACAAATCCAAATTTGCGTTCACATTTTCTTTTCCATCTTCCGGAAGCAAACCGGTCACTTTAACAATCGGCTGACAAAAAGCGGTGAGGATTACCGGATTCGCATAGTCTGGAACCAGGTTGGGGACAAATTCAATTTCCTCGGTGATGTCGTAAATTTTATCGCTGAAAATGTCGTAATATTTGAACTTGATGATATCACCCGCAGCATTGTTGTTGAAAACAAGAATTTTGTAAACATTGTTTCCAGTGGCCGGAAAATTTACCGAAGCTGTCTGGGCACCGCGGATTTCGCCATTAATTGATGCGATCAGCGCTCCGCTGGGCAAAAAGGTTTCGCCTATTTTTACCCTGAAAGTCATTTCAGTGCTGAGTTCAAATCGTTTTGCAAGGCTCCCGTTACTTGGAATAGCCGGAAGCGTAATGGTTGCATTTGCGGCCACCGGCCACCAGAGGAGTAACGCAAAAATTATGGTTCGGAGGATTTTTGTTTGGATTCCGGCAAAATTCCATCTAATTTTCCTGCATTCGTTCTGAATTTCTGGAAACAGCAACTGACTATTTATAGGAATTATTTTTTTCATAATCGACGGTTTTTTCTCATTTGAGAATCATGTTAAGTACT
>DAITNH010000280.1:0-4218 GCA_036834745.1 Prolixibacteraceae bacterium | reverse complement strand
TTCCCCTAAAAGGTGCGGAGCACCGAAATCTTTGTAGCAGATAAATCCTTGTTCAACAAAAGGTGCAGAGCACCGAAATATTGATGTAAATCCATGACTGATCAGTTCGATTTAATCAGTTTCCTGATGACGGTGCCACCCGATGTTTCAATTTTCAGAATGTACATTCCTGATGTCAGACTTTTTGTATTGATCAGCAAGGTATATTCGGAAATATTGGGAATGGTCAGTATGGAATTGCCTGATAATCCTGACAAGGTTACTGAACCGATTTTTTCGTCTGAACGGATTTGGAGTTCGTCGTTTACAGGATTTGGATAGACTGAAACCATTCCGTCAAGCAGCTCATCCGAAAGCGAAGTCGAACTGGCAAAATGAAGCGGGTAGGGATTCATTGCCTTTCCGTAAACTTCATCGGTGCCGAAAAACAACTCCTCGGCAAGTGGTTTCTCCAGTTCGTTTGCCAGTGATTTTACCTTGAAACTTAATTTCTCCTGGTTCGAATTTGAAAACATTGTCAGCAGGAAAACATACCGGTTGAGCGACTGGACAAAAAATGCTTCGGATACACCTCTTCGCTCGTTTTCGGAATAGGCGATCAGCAAATCTCCCTTCCGGATCAAATTTTCGCTGTTCTGATTCACCAGCTCACCAATCAGGTTGGCTGAATTTTCGAAGGCCGACGGATTGATCTGGTAAGTATGGTGTAATTCAGACCTTGTAAAAAGCGTTTGCTGTGCCGATTTTAGTTTCGCACTGCCAGCCAGATATTTCAGATTACTGTTCGAAACCGTTTTCATCATGTATCCGTTCAGAATCCTCAGCGAATCGAGGTCGCCTGCCCAGCCTGTGCCCGGATAATAAATGGCCGAGGCTTCTTTACTTTTAAGCAGAATTTCGCCGGTTGGCAATGTGGTCTGATCGAATGCCCCACCAATTGCGGCATTGCCTTTCAGGATATAACCGATGCGGTTCCAACCTGTTGAAACCGGAATGGTTGTAAGTGTCGGATTGATTTCCTTTCCGGATAAAGTGAAAACTTCGGAAGTTGATTTTTTGAGCATCAAAGATTCAAATTGCGGAAGATTAGTCAAATCGCCAAACCATCCGGAAGGAGTATAATAAACTGCCGACGTTGTGGCTGATTTAATGTAATCGAGGTTCGCTAATGAAAGACCTTCCAAAACGGTTCCCACTTTGAAATCGGAAGGAATAGCACTCAGCGAAATCCAGTTCCATCCAGCGGCCAGGGTTCTTTTCAGACTTACAGTCGGGATAAATACTTTGACTGAATAGATCTTTTTTGTTGTTCCGTCTTCGGCAGTAACGGTGTATGAAACCGGCGAAGTGAAATTACGGATCGATCCGCTTGCAGGACTTATGGTTGCCTTTGGCGAAAGCTGGAATGTTGGAGCAAGTGCACGGATGTCGGATCCATAAGGCATATAAAGTATTACCTGCGATAAAATCTGATCAACTTTTGCTGAATCCTTGCCAACCACATCAGCCGTTAAAATCTGATCTTCAGTACTCAGAATATTCAGGTTTTTAACGTTGATGGAGACTTTATCTGTATCTGAGTTCAGTTTGCCATCGTTTACCACCAGTGAAAGAATGAATGTTGAATCACGGTGAACCAGTGGTGCGGTAAAAGTTGGTTTACTAACTGTTGATGACGATAAAACTATTTTTGCCGGTACAATCCATTTGAATGTAATCGTTTCGGCATCAGGATCTGACGACAACGAACCATCCAGTTGAACCAATGCTCCTTCGTTGACCAATTGATCACCGCCGGCAAAGGCCACCGGTTTTTTGTTCAGATTCAGGTCTTTGATTATTACCGTGTCTGGTTGCGAAAAAAGTATCCCGTCAGAAACCACCAGTTTAAACCGGTAGAACTTATCGGCATTTAACTGAGGTGCAATAAACGAAGGTGAAGCGCCAAGCGCATCAAAAAGTATGATTCCGTCGAGCGAGGTCCATTTGTAGGAAATCACATCCAGATCAGGATCTGATGAGAGACTTCCATCGAGCGAAACTGAAGCGCCTTCCGTATAGCTTTTGTCAGGTCCGGCATTGGCAACCGGGCGTTTGTTTACCTGAAGAACGGTTACCGTAATTTTGGAAGGATCGGAATTGGAAGTTCCGTCGTTTACAATTAGCGTGAAGGTGTAATTGGTATTCACTTTCACATCAGGAGCGGTAAATGTTGGTTTTATTAGTGTGCTGTCATTCAGATGTATGCCTGCCGGAGATCTCCACGAAAAGGTTATAGGATTGCCATCCTGATCATACGATTCCGCTCCGTCAAGCTGAACGGATTCACCTTCAGGTACCGTTTTGTTCAACCCGGCTTTGGCTACCGGCCTGTAGCTTAATTGTTCAACCCGGGTAATTAATCCATCCGAAAGGATGGAGTGAAGGGTTGATTCATTGGCTGTCAGTGAATTCAATGTAACCGTAGTTTGCTGATTTAATGCAACGGTGTTTTTCAACTGAAATTTCAGATAGCAGATTATTCCTGAAGAGATTCCTGTACTGGAAGCTCCAACGATGTGTACTGAATTTCCGGTTCTGACGAATTCGGTCAACATTGCCGATCCGACAGATTCCAATCCGATAAATTCAAGATCATTTTCCTGAAACGAAATGGTTCCATCGAAATCGTAAATGGCTTTTCCCGCCGGAAGCAATGAAGTTGAAACTGGTACCCTGGTAATGGCATCCAGAACGCCATCAGAATTGACAATTGAAAACTGGTTGTCGAGGATCAAAAAATCATCGCTGGTTTTGGTTGCGCCGTGGGAATCTGTTGCCGTAACTTTTACATTTCCGCCTGACAAACCTTTCAGGTTGCCCTGTACGTCAATTGATGCCAGTGTTGGATTTGAAACGGTATAACTCATTGGCGGCGTACCGTTTGTTACCGTTATTTTTTCGATTGTTCCCCACATCAGTGTGCCACTGTTGGGCGAAATATTCAGGGTTGGCAAGTAGTAAACTTCCACATATTCATTGTACGAAAATGCTCTCAGCGTTTCATTAAATTGCATGTTTTGAAGGTCGAAGTTGTGGTTGCCGCTGTTGACGGCCTTGAATCCCAGGTAGCAAAGAATTCCGCTTCCGGTGATTCCATTGGTTGAGGCAAATGAAACACGCATGCGACCGGCCACGGCATTGTTCTGAACCGAAAACTCAAAATCGCCGGTCTTTGCACTTTCTTTTATACCCTCAATATTGCCATTGAAAGCCAGTTCAAAATATCCGGAGTAAACTTTATTTCCGGGTGCAATTTCAATTTTCACCGGAAGGTAAAAAGTGTCTTTTGGCCAGGCGCTGCTTCGCATGATGCTTAATTTTACCGCCCGAACATCAATATTTCCGGAGATATACGATTTTTCGCCATTCTTGTCAGTTACATAAACTTTGGTATATCCCGGACCTTTTGCCTTCACCATCGACTGGCTGCTGATTACTGCAACTGCCGTATCAACTGTAGTAAAAGTGAAGGGCGAGGTTCCGCCATAAACATTCATCTGAGTTTCACCTCCAACGAAAAGCTCGATATTGTCGGGATAAATATCCGGATAGGAGCGGGAATTGGCCTGAATGTAAGCATAATCAAGTGTCATTGCAGGCGAACCTTCGTTCAGCGAACTTACTCCTGAAATATTTTGGATGTATGTTCCGCCGCCGCGCAAAGCTTTGAACCGGAGGTAGAATAAATTTCCTTTCCCTGAAAGTACCGAAGAACCAGCTCCGGCAATTATAATCTGGCCCCTGGTTTTGTTGTTAAAAGTTGGAATTCCCCAGTCTTTAAGAATAGTTGCCGTTGAATCGATACCCTGAAATTCAAGATAGTCGGCGTTGTAGGACAACCCAAAGCGAAAGGAATAAATACCTTTCCCGGTCAGCAGGGTGTCGGCTTTCACCGCTATGGTGAAGGTGTCTTTCTCTAATATGGTGGCCCCGTCTATGCTGAATCCTATGGTTGACTGTGCCTTCGCGGTGCCTGAGAAAAGCAGGGGAATGCACATTATCCAAAGGAAAGAGGCAAAACTATACCTGATAAATTTGTTCATCGGTTGGTTACTTTACCAGAAATTTTTTTGAATAGCTGAAGTCATCAGCACGCATATTCAGGATATAAATTCCCCTTTTAGGATTTTCAAAATCAGCATAATAAAAATCAAAATTCTGAAGGCCTGAACCCAG
>DAITNH010000279.1:0-7339 GCA_036834745.1 Prolixibacteraceae bacterium | reverse complement strand
CCCGGAACGGAGAATGTCATTCATACCGTCGGACTTGGGAAAGCCTGCGAAGTGGCATTACGTGATTTCAAAAAGAATCAGCACAACATGCAGCTTTCACGCGACAGGCTGCTCGATGGCCTGATTTCCCAACTTGGCAATAAGATTCATGTAAACGTTAATCTGGAAAATTGCCTGCCCAATACGCTGAGTGTGGCTTTCGAAAAGGTCAGCGCTCACGCTTTGGCTTCATTCATCAGCAGCGATGTTTTGATTTCAACCGGTTCAGCTTGTCATTCCGGAGAAACAACCATTTCTTCCGTCCTTCAGGCGATGAATCTCGATTTCAGGACGGCCGCTGCAACAGTGCGGATTTCAACCGGGAAAAGCACTACGGAAGAAGAAATTGATTTTACTATTGAAGTGCTTGTCAATGCTATAAACAAACTCACATAATAATTTAAATAAACAAACTATGAAGAAACATTTTATTCTATTGATGTTCATGGCATGTGCGTTCACATCCGGAACTTATGCCAAATCGCCTACTCCGAATTCGGATTCCAAAACCTCCATCGGCATGGTTATTTATTCGAACGATACCGAAACAGTTTGGAATGCTTTGCGTCTGGCCAACTATTCGAAAAATAAGGGCGATACAGTAAGCATATTTTTGCTCGGAAAAGGTGTCGAACTGGATAATATGGTCAAAACAGACAACGACCTGAAAGAGCAAGCTGACAAATTTTTAGGGAATGGCGGCATAATTCTGGGTTGCGGAACTTGCCTGCAAAGCCGCAAAAACGACGAGCCAGAGGTTTGCAAGTTTTCTTCTTTGGCCGATCTGTACGAACTGATTCGTAAAAACAAAATCGTATTAACATTTTAAAAATAGAGAAATGAAAATTGGAATTATCCTTGAAACAAAAGAGTTTGAAAAAGCGTGGAATGCTTTCCGTTTTGCTGTTACTGCAAAAAAAACCGGGCATGAAGTAAAAGTATTTTTAATGGGCGAAGCCGTTGAATGCGAAGGATTGACCCACGAAAAGTACAACGTTGACGAGCAATTGAAAAAATTCGTTGAAATAGGTGGAGAAATTTTGGCTTGTGGTACTTGCTTAAAATCACGGCATCTGGACAGCACCGAAGCTTGCCCGATCTCAACCATGGTCGATTGCGTGGAGTTGGTGCTTTGGGCCGATAAAACTGTAACCTTCTAAAAACAAAAAATCATGGAAAACGAAAAAATGATAGAAATGGTCATGCACCAAACGAATAGTAACCTGACTGCAGAACAAATTGCAGGGCAGGTTGAAGCTGCATGCAATAAGTATAGTCTGGCCTTGCTTCAAACCTATATTTATCACGAAATAGTTGAATCGAAAGGCTTTCCAATCGAAAGAAAAGTATTTGTTTACAATATCTGCCAGGCAAAAACTGCATCGATGATGCTCACCTCAAATCCTGAGTTTTCAACATTTATGCCCTGTACCTTATCGGTTTATGAAAGCGGAGACAAAACCACTCTTTCAACAATGAACATGGAAATGATGCTGGAAGCCGTTAAATCGAATGAGGAATTATATCATCAGGCATCAAATCTGTTTAAGACTTTTACACAAATGATGGACGAACTGGCTGCTGGAAAATAAGACCTTGTCATCATCAGGAAATAGTTAAAACCATATTGATTGTTTTACAGAACAACCAGTATGGTTTTATCATTCAATTACAATCGCAATTTAATTCCTCCGTTTACTACAAATCCATCCACCGGAGCATAAATATCCCTAAAAACCGGATTAGAAACCGGACCGGTATAGATACTGCCAAATCGGGTTTGCCGGGTATCCAACATGTTTTCAAAATTGACGAAAACTGAAAAACGTTCCCAAAGCTTTTCTGCCATCAGCCCGTAAATCCAATAGGCCTGACCGGAGCTACCATCGTTCAGCTTTTGCTTGCTGTAATAGTAGGCTTCAAGTCCAATTTTTAGTTTCTCGTCGAGCTCGTACATCAAAACATTGTTTAGCCGGTGTTTGGCAACCAACGGAAATTCAGAGATAACGCCATTCATCTGTTGGTTTACATCAGCCAACGTATATCCAACAAAAAGCTTAAAATCACTGTACGTTAGCTTTGCGTTGACTTCAACTCCTTTTGTATCAATAAACCCATCCGGCTGGAGAAATTCATAAAACCCATTTTCGACCGGAGTCAGAACCAGCGGTTTCAGAATTCGGGTATAGAAAAAAAGCGTGTTCAGGCTGAACGATAGTTCAGGTGTAATTGATGTGCGGTAATTGAAATCAAGGTTTCCGCCAACCGACTGTTCAGCTTTGGTGTTTTCATGATCAACCGGCAATACATTTCTGAATTGGAGACGCTCTGCATCTTCGGTAAAAACAGTTGGCGTTTTGTAGCCCAGTCCGCCTCCGAGCCTTGCCGAAAGACTATAATTAAGCTTGAAAAGCGCAGCTACCCTGGGAAGTAAAAAGAACCCGTATTCATTCTGATAATCGCCGCGAACGCCTGTTTCTATGGAAAACAAATCAGATGCAGTCCATGAATTTTGCACAAATGCTCCGATTGTGGTATGGTTGTAATCGACCACGTTGGCCGTATTTGTTTGATCCTGAACGAAACGTTCGGTCCATAAATTCAACCCGGCTATCCATTCCTGATCTTTTCGTTTAATTCCATAAGTGGCCTCGGTAAATGATGAAAACTGTATTCCTGAAAATACAAAATCAGGTATTTCGATTTTCCGGTCGTAATAGCTAAAGCTATTCTTTAGTCTGAAAACAGTACTGTCTGTTACCTGATAATCAATACAAAACTGCGTACTGAACCGTTTGGTCTCATTTTTTTCGAAATAGGAATGAATACTATCGCCTTCTCCATCAAGGTATTGCATATCGCCACCTGTGCGATCTTCAATAGTACCATTAAATCCAGCGTTTATTGTTGTTTTGGGACTGGCATAAACATACAGTCTTGGGTTTAGCGTTACCCTTCTGTATTTGGGGATTGCTGTAAAACCAATATCTGCCGGATCGTAAGGATTTCCGGAATTATATGAAGCAAAAACTGTTGATCCGGTTTTCTCCATTTTTTGGGCATAAAACCCGCTGATGTCCAATCCGACAGCCGAAGTCCCATTCAGCAGGAAGTTCAGTTCACGTTCTTCTTTGGGCATTCGCGAAACAAGGTTCACCAAACCGGCAATTGCACCGCCACCATAAAGTGTCGAAGATGCACCTTTGATTACTTCCACCTGTTTCAGATCGAGCGGAACGACCTGCAAAAGGCCCAATCCTCCTGAGAATCCTGAATACAACGGAAACCCATCACGTAACATCTGGGTATATTTTCCATCGAGTCCCTGAATTCGGATACTTGAATTGTAGGAGGTTGCCGATGTTTGCTGGGTCTGGATGCCGGTACTCTCATTGAGCATCATCCGGATATCGCCGGGTTTCATGTTACCCTTTTCTTCAAGTTCCTCTCCTGAAATGGCTTCCAGCCTTGTTGGAGTGTCTCCAATCGTGCGGCTCGACCGGGTTGCTGTAATGATTACTTCATCCACTTCTTCGTCGCTGGTTGAAAGAGATATTTCGACGGTGTCCTGTTGTGAAACTGGAAAGATAAAGTCTTCCGCGTATTCTTCATAGCCAATCATTCGGATAAGGATTACACATTTGCCATCCGGAATATTAGTGAACCGCGCAAACCCATTCTGATCGGTGGCACCACCATTAGCAGTTCCTTGAACCAAAACAGTAGCTCCGGCTAGCGTCTCTTTCGTTTCGCTGTCACGGACTACTGTTGTAAATGTATTTTGAGCCAGGCCTTGAAATGCAAAAAACAATGCAATTGCTGGCAATAGAAATAATTTCATCTGTTAATAATTTAAGTTAATGAATTGAAAAATCATGTCGTCTGGAATCAAACAACACGAATTCTTATAAAAGAGATTGGTTCATTAACTTATTTTTGGCGGTTGCCAAAATTTCAGATAGTAATAATCGAAGTATTCCTGAATGTAGGTTATCTTCAGATCATCAGTCATTACGGGTTCAGAATTTAAATCAGGATTACTTGCAATAACCACAAAACCAGTGCACGAGCCGCAAACCATAAACGGGGAACAACTATTTGCCGGTTCTTCAGAAGGATGATTGTTCGCAGCATTTTCTGAACATGCAGCATCCGTTTCATTGCAACATTCATCACCTGCACAGCACGGTGAAGAAGAAAGCAACAAGGTAAGTACAACCAATATGAAACAGAAGAATCTCATAACCTTTTCTAAATGGGACCTATTCAGGCAATTCTGATAAATGGAACAGTTGATTCTGATTTTGGTTTATGCTGCAAAGATGAAAAAAATATTCAAGTGGGTTCAAGAAGTAACAGAGCCAGTTGAGAAAAATCTTCAGGGAAACATTTCATCGGATTTTCTGTTATATTTGCAGCAATATTTTTGTAATGATCAGGAAAACAACAGCCATATTTTTTATTCTTCTCGCCAATATTGTATTGTTGGCTCATGCTGTTGTACCCCATCATCACCATCAGGAGCAAGTTTGTATTGAAAACGAACATTGCCAAAATAATAGCCTAGCACACAAACACAACACATCCGGGCATAATCACCAACATGATGGTGAGAATAGTTCAGAATCGTGTGCTTTAAAACAAGCTGTTGTAATTCCTGTAAATTCTGTAAGACAAGAATTTAAATGTTTGGGTTGTGATGATAATCATTCCCCATTTGTTCATTTTCAGGCTATTCTGTTTAGCAACGAATTCAACTCATTTGTGCCAAAGATTATTTCATATGCACAAATACCATTAAAAACTTCATCCCATTCCTGTTTCGTTCACTCCTCTCTGGGGCTGCGCGCACCTCCAACTGTTTAAATTTCTTTTTTTTTGAATGCTTGCTGTAATTGATTTATAGCATTGTACTTACACGCATTCATCAGTCAATTATTATAGAAATTTAAACAAGATTTTAGATGAAATCAAAGATGTTTTTAGTGGCATTGCTTGCCATTGTTTTTGCAAGCTGCCAGAGTAGCGATAAACAGAAAGTAAATGAGACCGCCGATTCTCCTAAGGCTCACGAAGAAGTAAAATTTCAATACACCGCGTACAGTACTGATTTCGAAGTTTTTGCCGAAGCTGATGCCTTTGTGGTGGGCGAAACAGCAAATGTGCTGTCGCATTTTTCCAAATTACCCGATTTTAAAGCGCTGGAAAGCGGCAGCATGACTATTCGCCTGATGGTGAACGGCAAAGAAGTAACCCAGACACTCGATAAGCCAACCCGTAAAGGCATTTACAGTTTCGATATTAAGGCGGAAACCGCGGGAACAGGAACACTGAAATTTGAGATCGCCAACGAAACAGGCAGTTTCGAAGTATTGGTTCCTGAAGTAACTGTTTTTACCGAACATCATGAAGCGCACGAAGCTTCAGAAAAAGTGGTTATTTCCCAAACCAATACCACCGTTTTTACCAAAGAGCAATCATGGAAGGTTGACTTCGCCACCGATTTTCCACGCAACGAGCCATTCGGTCAGATTATCAAAACCACGGCACAGGTTCAATCCTCACAGGGTGACGAGATTATTGTTTCAGCAAAGACGAATGGCATCGTGATGATCTCCGGCAACGCTGTATTGGAAGGGAAAGATGTTTCAAAAGGCCAGACTTTGTTCTCCATTTCAGGTAGCGAACTGGCCGACAACAATATTTCGGTGCGGTATGCCGAAGCTAAAAACAATCTGGAAAAAGCAAAAGCTGATTACGAACGCTCAACTGAGCTGGCAACAGATAAAATTGTTTCTGCAAAAGACCTGCTCAGTGCAAAGAATCAATACGATAATGCCAAAGCAGTTTTCGACAACCTGAATAATAATTTCAGCGCTTCAGGGCAAAATGTGAAAAGTCCGATGAGCGGTTTTGTGAAACAGGTACTGGTAAAAAACGGCTCCTACGTTGACGCAGGTCAGCCAATAGTAATCGTTGCACAGAACAAAACACTCCAGTTGAATGCCGAGGTTCAGCAAAAATACGCATCGATGCTGAGTTCGATTGCTTCTGCCAACATCCGCACTGTGCAAGACAACCAAACCTACTCGCTCGAACAATTAAATGGTAAAATACTATCGTTTGGCAAGGCAACCAATTCTGATAATTACCTCATTCCTGTCGCTATACAAATCGACAACATGGGCAGTTTTACTGCTGGCGGATTTGTGGAAGTTTATTTAAAAACGCTGACCAGCGCATTGGCCTTGACTGTACCAACCACTTCGCTGCTCGAAGATCAGGGTACTTTCTATGTGTATGTGCAGGTTACGCCTGAACTTTTCGAAAAACGGGAAGTCAAGATTGGTGCTACCGATGGCGCGCGGACTGAAATCCGCACCGGGCTTACCAGCGGTGAGCGAATTGTAACCAAGGGTGCAATTCTTATCAAACTGGCTCAGGCTACAGGTAATTTGGATGCTCATTCAGGACACGTTCATTAATCTACGCCATGTTAAATAATATTATCAAATTTTCACTGAATAACAAGTATCTCATTTTGCTTGGTTCGGTGTTGCTGGTGGTTTTCGGGATGAGAACGGCCGGTAATATGGATGTAGATGTATTTCCTGATCTGACAGCCCCAACAATTGTGGTAATGACTGATGCGCACGGAATGGCTTCAGAAGAAGTTGAACGGTTGGTCACATTCCCAATTGAAACTTCGGTAAACGGTGCGACGGATGTTCGCCGGGTTCGTTCTGCCTCTTCACAGGGCTTTTCCTTCGTTTGGGTCGAATTTGATTGGGGAACCGATATTTTCAAGGCCCGCCAAATCGTAAGTGAAAAGTTGATCAGTGTTTCATCGCAAATGCCGTTGGGAATTGGGCAACCAGCTCTGGCTCCCCAGTCAAGCGTGATGGGCGAGATTTTCTTTATCGGGATGCAGGCCGACAGCACCAGCATGATGGACTTGCGCACAATGGCCGAATGGAACGTAAAACCACTCATTCTGGCTACTGGAGGCGTTTCGCAGGTTACCATTATTGGCGGCGACTACAAGCAATATCAGGTGTTGGCCAACCCACAGAAAATGAAATATTACCAGGTGTCGATGACCGAATTGGCTGAAGTTTGCAAGGGCATCAGCCAGAATTCAACCGGTGGTGTGGTTCGGCAATTCGGTAACGAGTATGTGGTTCGTGGTATGGCGCGCTCTTCAGACATTGATGTACTGGGCAATTCATACATCAGATCGAACAACGGCAAACCGGTCAGGATAAATGATGTGGCCGAAGTTGTGATTGGGAGTGCACCC
>DAITNH010000278.1:0-7345 GCA_036834745.1 Prolixibacteraceae bacterium | reverse complement strand
GTTCAATCATGCAATTCGATCAGCAAAAACTTTGCGATTCGGATTCTTTCAGCGAAATCTCCTTAAATTTTAGTTCCTTACGCGCTTTGGCCTGTTCAATTTTATCAGCGGTTTGCGCACAGGTGATCCCCTGTGATTTTAGATATTTGTTTCCACCAATATGTGTATTCGGAAATTCTCCTCCTTTTTTAAATAATATTTGGGTTGAAAGTCCAACCATTACAAGTGCCATGACCACAATTGCCAATAAAATTACTATTAAAGTTTCCATAATATATTTTCATTTTCTTGAGTTGGTAAATTTAATGCTAAAATTCAAAAAATACCCCTTTTGTTATAAAATACAATTCCGTTAGGAATAAGTTCATAAAGCATAAAGGTTTAGTCGTTGCTGAACCAGAAAATTTCATTGAAGAATTGGCAGATTATATGTATTTTTATATCTCCTAAAAAACAAATCTAATTATGGAAAAACACATTAATGTAGTAGCCGCTCTTCAAATTGGCCTAAGTATTTTCAATTTACTTATTGCTTTCCTGATTTTTACAGTTCTAAAATTAGTAGGTGGATTTGTTGACGAGCCAAATGGAGCAACAATTCTTTCGCTAATAGCTGATATTATTGCAATCGTATTTGTTGTTATTTCCATTCCGGGAATTTTCGCCGGATTGGGACTTTACAAAAGAAAAGAATGGGCACGAATTCTGACCCTAATTCTTTCGGTAATAGAAATATTCAGTTTCCCGTTTGGAACAGCGATCGGAATATATTCTATTTGGGCATTGATTCAGCCTGAAACAGTTGCCGCTTTCAGTAAAAATGAAGTACAAAACTTCTAAATACCGAAGTGAAATCTATCTACATTATCATTGATGGCAGGGTTCAGGGAGTTGGATTCCGGTATTTTTCCTTGCACAAGGCAACAGAACTAAATCTGACTGGTTGGGTTAAAAACTCACCTGATGGAAAAGTTGAGATTGAAGCAAGCGGAGAGCCAAATAATCTCAGTGCCTTTATTGACTGGATGAAAACCGGACCAACCAGAGCCAACATAAAAACATTTTCGGTATCAGACATTACCCCGATAAGAAAATTTACCAACTTTTCAATTCGCTAAATTACAGATGGAAAATACTAAAAACTACCACATGTCTCCTGAAGAGTTCAGGAAAAATGGCAAACAAATGATCGACTGGATTGCCGACTATTACGAGAATGTTGAAAAATATCCGGTTCTGTCGCAAGTGAAACCGGGCGAAATCACAGAACAATTGCCATTAAAGGCACCTGAAGTAAGTGAGTCAATGGATCAGATTATGGCCGACGTGAATTCTATTATAATGCCGGGAATCACTCATTGGCAATCGCCCAACTTTTTTGCTTTCTTTCCATCAAATTCATCTGGTCCTTCGGTGCTGGGAGATCTTCTTTCCTCCGGACTGGGTGTTCAGGGAATGTTGTGGGCAACCAGTCCTTCCTGTACTGAACTCGAAACAAGGGTGCTGGATTGGCTGGCCGAAATGCTTCAACTTCCTGAACAGTTTAAATCTACTTCTACAGGTGGGGCAGTTATTCAGGATACAGCGTCAAGTGCTGCATTAAGCGCAATACTGGCAGCCCGGGAGAGAAAAAATAATTATCAAACCAACGACTCCGGAAGTTTGGGAAATCTGGTAGCCTATGTTTCAGAGCAAACCCATTCGTCATTGGAAAAGGCTATAAAAATTGCCGGAATTGGTAAAAACAACCTTCGGGTGATTGGAGTAGATGAAAAGTTTGCCATGCGCGCTGATTTGCTTGAATCGGCAATTGAAAATGATTTGCAGAACGGACTGGTTCCATTTTTTGTTTGTGCTACTGTTGGCACAACATCCACAAATGCAATGGATCCGCTTCCGGAAATCGGAAAAGTATGCCAAAAGTACGAACTCTGGATGCACATTGACGCAGCGATGTCGGGAACTGCGGCAATCTGCCCTGAATACAGGCATTTTTTAGATGGTATTGAACTGGCAGACAGCTTTTCGTTTAATCCGCACAAATGGATGTTCACCAATTTCGACTGCAATTGTTTCTTTGTTGCCGACCGTTCTGTTCTCATTAAAACACTGAGTATTCTTCCTGAATACTTAAAAAATCAGGCAACCGAAAGTGGGGCAGTGATTGATTATCGCGACTGGCATATTCAGCTTGGTCGCCGCTTCCGTTCGCTGAAATTATGGTTTGTCATCAGACATTATGGTGTGAGCGGATTGCGCTTTCATATCAGTGAACATGTCAGGATTTCGCAGGAATTTGCGGAATGGGTCAGATCTTCAGCCGATTTCGATCTGGTGGCTCCGGCTCCCTTGAACCTGGTTTGTTTTGCCCACAAAAATGGAAATGATTTTAACCGGAAACTGCTTGAAACGATTAACGCCAATGGAACAATGTATTTCACCCATACCGTTGTTCATGGCCAGTATGTACTTCGGATGTGCATCGGACAAACCAATACAAAGGAAGAACATGTTCGTCAGGCTTGGGAAACCATTCAGGAAACTGCGAAGAAATTGGACAACTAATAACAAAGACGGATAGTATTCAAATATTTAGTGTTCAGTCTCAGTGTTCAGTCTCAGTGTTCAGTCTCAAAAAAAGGAAATTGAAATACTGAAGACAGACGCTGCTCATTAAAAAACATGTTCAACAACAACCTAAACATGGAATATTTTCATAAGTGTTATAATTACGTTTATTATTTATTCCCTATTTTTACCACCTCAATTTAGAAACATCTTAAAAATTTAATCATGATAAACTTGAAAGAATTAGAAGTTTGGTTTATAACAGGTAGCCAAAATCTTTATGGACCTGGAGTTCTAAAACAGGTGGAAACCAATTCAAAGGAGATTGGCGCTTTTTTTAATAGCTCGGCTCAAATACCGGTAAGTATTGTTTTTAAATCGGTCATGAAAAGCCCGGACGAAATTACCAATATTTGTATTGAGGCCAATTCGTCCAAACAGTGTATTGGTGTAATTACCTGGTGCCATACCTTTTCACCATCAAAAATGTGGATTAACGGGCTGAAATTATTAAACAAGCCCATGCTTCAACTGCATACCCAGTACAACCGCGACCTTCCATGGAGCGAAATCGACATGGATTTCATGAACCTGAACCAGTCGGCACATGGCGACCGCGAACATGGTTTTATTCTAACCCGTCTTCGCAAGGCCCGTAAAGTAGTGGTTGGATATTGGAAAGAAGACGATGTTCAGGAACGTATTGGCGTTTGGAGTCGTGCTGCCGCTGCATGGTACGATATGCAAGGTGCCAAGCTTGCCCGTTTTGGCGACAACATGCGCGAAGTTGCCGTTACCGAAGGCGACAAAGTGGAAGCTCAGATAAAATTAGGACTCTCGGTTAATACATGGCCGGTTGGCGACATTGTAAAAATTGTGGATGGTGTAAGTGAATCCGAAATCGATAAATTGATTCAGGAGTACAACGAAACCTACGAATTTGACGAAGATGCCAAAGTGGGAGGTAAATATCATGACAGCGTCCGCTATCAGGCTCGCATAGAAGCCGGTATTAAATCGTTTTTGGTAGCCGGAGGTTTTAAAGCTTTCACCACCACATTCGAAGATCTGCATGGATTAAAGCAACTTCCAGGTTTGGCTTCTCAGCGGTTAATGGATGCCGGTTACGGTTTTGGTGCTGAAGGTGACTGGAAACATGCTGCACTCGTCCGCGCAGTAAAAGTAATGGGTGCAGGCTTAAAAGGCGGTTGCTCGTTCATGGAAGATTATACTTATCACCTCGATCCAACAACAGGATACAAAGCTTTAGGATCTCACATGCTCGAAATTTGTCCGAGTATTGCCGATGGAAAAGCTAAGATTGAGGTACACCCATTGGGAATTGGTGGCAAGGAAGCTCCTGCCCGTTTGGTATTTAATACCATGACCGGCCCTGCAACCTGCACCAGTCTTATAGACATGGGAACCCGTTTCCGCATGGTTGTGCACGACGTAGAATGCGTTGCTCCGGAAGCCAAACTCGAAAAATTGCCTGTTGCCAGCGCATTGTGGACTCCGATGCCTAACCTGAAAGTTGGTGCTGCCGCATGGATTTATGCCGGAGGCGCTCATCACAACGCATTTAGCCAGGCAGTTACAGCTGAATACATTGAAGACTTCTGCGATATGGCTGGAATAGAATTGGTTCAGATCAACAAAGACACAAATATTTCCGATTTCAAGAAAGAATTGAAATGGAATGATCTGTATTATCTGTTATCAAACGGAATGAGATAAATTGAATACAGCATCCCCCATAAAAAGCCGGAGAAATTTTTTCTTCGGCTTTTTTATGCTCCTGAGTGTTTCTGAAGTTGCCTGATCGCTTCCGGTAAATTTTGCTGTTGATAGTGTCTTTCATGAGCCATGTTCAGAAATTTCAGAACTTGAAAGGCATCAAAAACCTGAAAAAACCTTTTCCTGAAGGATTCAGGAGTTGCACTGTTACGGTTAATTTCTTCCAGTTTTTCCTCAAACATAATATCGTTTAAATATTCCTGAACTGTTGCTGGCAAAGAAGTTAGAATTTCAGCATAATGCGTTGAACTGCACTTGAAAAGTAACTCAACGCTGTCAAACAATTTCTTCAGGTTCAGGAAAGCTGCAAAATTATAGGTGAGTGCCAAATCCTCGGTAAAGTTCATCCATTTTGTCATTGCGGCTCCGGTTCCAAACGGAACCCTGTCAGAAACACGGCCGGAAGGGTAAACAAAGGCATCCGTAATTTCAGCCAATTGACCCAATTTGGTAAGTTTGTGCAAAAAGTAAAAGTCCTCGCCAGCCTGCCGCCGGTTCATGCCGCCTTGTTTCACGTATGCTTCAGCTCGCACTGCAAAGGCAGAGCCAATGGTATAAATTGAATTCGGAAATCCGGCGAAATCCAAAGCTTGTTTGTAGTAATGGAGATAATCTTCATACATTCGGATTCCCGCTTCCTGCCTCGGATTTTCCATCTCTTCAAAACGGTGCATGAAGTTAATTGTAGCGGCAAAACACGATTTGTTCTCAGAAAAAACGGTCTCAATCCGTTTTAGATAATTGGATGAAACCAGACAATCGGAATCAAGAGAAACAATCACCCCTTCGGGTTTGCTGATCGCGTTAAAACGTCGGATTGCCTCATCCATTCCAATTTTTCTGGCCATCCCGGCACCGGCAAATTTTGCCTGTACTGAAGGAACATAAAACGGATGCAGAACCAGATTGCTGCGGTCGTTTGTCTGCTTCCAGTCCAATAATTGATTAAATGTTTCGAGGTTGATTGCTTTTACTGGCTCCTGACTGCTTTCCGAATCGTTGACTACGACCAGCACTTCACAATACGAATCAATAGGCTCGCAAGCCCAAACCGATTCAACCGTTCTGATTATTTCAGGTTCGTTCAGGCATGGAATCATTAAAACCATCGAAAGGGTAGGAGAGACTACTTCTTTGATGAATGGCGGATAAACAATGTTATTTTGAATGTACCGGTCAGCAAACATTGGTTTAATTTTCAGTATTTATCCATACAAAACAAAAAAATCCGAAGGTCATTCGGATTTTTTCAAACGTTTTATTGATTGGCTATTTTAATCTTGCTTTTGAATATCTGGCATTCATATTTACCAAAATTTCTTTGGTAATATTGTGCGATTCGTCGCCGATCAGCACCTCGCCGGCATTCAATATATAGCTGTATTTTTTGTCTTTGTTATATATCTTCAAATAGTTCATGAGGCTATCCAACAATTGTTTATTGTTCTCAGCCTGTATTTGCGAAAGTTTGGTTGATAATTCCTGGTCAAGTTTGGTTATCTGTTGTTCTTCTCCCATCAAACGGTCACGCTCCTGCATCGCCCTTTCCTGAGTAAGGAAACCTCCACGCTGTACTTTCTCCTGAAAAGAGGCAGCCTGAGACTCGAAACGACTGCGTTTGTCGCTGTATTCTTTTGAAAATACTTCCTGTTGTTTGGTGAAGCCATCATTCATTTCCTGGGCAAAGTCGTAATTAACAATTAACGAGTCTATTTTAATGTATGCAATCTTTAATTCGGAAGAAGCATCGCCATCATTAGCCCCATCTTTCCCTGAACCATTCAATTTATTTCCACTAAAATGCAGTATATACATACCAGCAACTGCAATAAACAAAATACCAATAAGTACTAATGATGTATTCTTCATATACGTAGAATCAATAAATTTTGCCCAAAAATAAAAATTAATTGTCAGTAAACACCTTTTATCTGGATTATTTTTCCCTGCCACGTCCGATTAGGTTGTCAGGGGAAATAACAAATAAAAAGCTGCGTAAAATCATAAGTTTACCTTGATAAACATCATTGAATTCAAGCTTAAAGGTGAAGTATTTTTACTTTATAAAATTTGAATTGAAACCAACTCATCATGTTAAATCAATTACTTGCTAACACGCTGCCATATATGCCCCAGAAGCTGATCTGGATTTTTTCCAAACGATATATTGCCGGGGAAACAATTGAAGATGGGATAAAGGCATGCCGACAATTGAACCAACAGGGAATTGAAGTTACCGTTGATTTGCTTGGTGAATTCATCAAAACCATCGAACAGGCGGAAGAGAATAAAAGGGAATACATCGAAATCATCGATCGGTTCACTTCAGAAGGAATTGTGGGGAATTTTTCGGTAAAACCTACCATGTTTGGTTTGCTGATTGACAAGGATGTTTGTCTGGCCAACATTGAAGAGGTGATTAAAAAGGCAGCCGAAAAGAAAAGCTTTATACGCATCGACATGGAAGACTCGCAGTGCGTGGATATTGAACTTGACCTTTACCGCAACCTTCAGAAAAAATATCCGGCAAATGTTGGCTTGGCTTTACAGGCTTATCTGCGTCGGACAAAAAATGATTTATTGGATTTGAGTAAAATTCATGTAAACGGTGATCCGCTCAATTTCAGGCTTTGCAAAGGAATTTATGTTGAACCAAAACAAATTGCGTTTAAGTCGTTTGAAGAAGTTCAGGAACATTACATTGACGACCTGAATTATATGTTCGATCATAATATGTATGTAGGAATTGCAACTCACGACAAACAACTGGTTGAAAAAGCGCTTGAGATTATCAAGGAAAGGAAAATTGACAAAACAAAATATGAGTTCCAGATGCTGTACGGTGTCACTCCCGAACTCAGAAGCAGTATTGTGAAACAAGGACATAAAATGCGTGTTTACGTCCCCTTCGGTAAAGATTGGTTCGGTTATTCGACCCGCCGTTTGAAGGAAAATCCGAAGATGGCCTCACTCATTGTAA
>DAITNH010000277.1:0-7347 GCA_036834745.1 Prolixibacteraceae bacterium | reverse complement strand
AGGTTTTCTGGTACACGCTCGAGGCCCGCGACCCTAAAACAGGCAAACCAACTGGTGGTTGGGATCCACAGGAGTTGCGCACCATTCAGGACTTTTACGTAAAATATTCACTTTCATCGGCCAACGGAGTTTCAGAAGTCGCAAGCATTGGCGGTTATGTAAAGGAATATCAGGTCGATGTCGATCCAAATGCATTGAAAGCGTTTGGCGTTTCGGTGATGGATGTGATGCAGGCCGTGAGTAAAAGTAATCTGGATATTGGCGCCGAGACCATCGAACTGAACAAAGTTGAATATGTAATCCGGGGTTTGGGTTATGTGAAAAGTCTGGACGATTTGAATGAAGCAGTAGTCACAGTTCGCGACAATGTGCCGGTTCGGATTCGCGATGTGGCAAAAGTCACCTTTGGTCCGGCTCCCCGCCGCGGCGGGTTGGACAAAGATGGCGTTGAAGCCGTTGGAGCAGTGGTTGTTGCCCGATATGGTTCAAATCCGTTGGAAGTGATCAACAATGTCAAAAAGAAAATCGCAGAGATTGAAACAGGGCTTCCATCGAAAACCCTGGCAGATGGAACCGTATCGAAAGTTTCCATTGTTCCTTTTTACGACCGCACCGGCCTGATTCAGGAAACAATCGGAACGCTGGAATCCGCCTTGTCGCACGAAATCCTCATATCGATCATTGTTATTATCGTGCTGATTTTTAATCTCCGCGCTTCCATTATCGTTTCGTTCCTGTTGCCTGTTGGCGTACTGATGACTTTCGTTGCGATGAAATGGATGGGCGTTGATGCGAACATTGTCGCCCTTTCAGGAATTGCCATTGCCATTGGTGTAATGGTTGACATTGGGATTGTGGATGTTGAGAATATCATTCGCCACCTCGAAATGCCTGAAAACGAAAACGCACGTGGAAAGCGCCTTGTAAAGGTGATTTATGAAGCGACTTCTGAAGTCAGGGGTGCAGTTACAGTAGCGCTCGCGACAACAGTGGTGAGTTTTCTTCCGGTTTTTGTAATGGAAGGCGCAGAAGGAAAGCTGTTCACGCCACTGGCTTTTACCAAAACGTTCGCGTTGCTGGCCTCCTATCTGTTGGGAATGATTGTACTACCCACGCTTGCTTACTACTTTTTTAACTTCAGAATAGATACCAAACGAACCAGAAAGATCTTTAACTGGATTCTGATTGTTGCAGGCATTTTGATTGTTACCATTTGGGGAATCTGGCCGGCATTGGCGCTTACTGCCATTGGGATCAACAACTTGATGGCTCCCCGCTGGCCGGAGAATCGAAAGCATTTCACCAACCTGATCAATATTGCGATTACCCTTTTGTTCGCGGTTTATTACCTTGCCATTGGCTGGTTGCCGTTGGGCGCGCACATCAGCAATTTCTCCAATTATCTGTTTGTTGGTTCAATTATCGCTCTGGTACTGGTACTTCTCTCCCTGATTGTATATTTCTATGTGCCAATTCTGGAGTGGTCGTTGCGCAATAAGTGGACATTTTTGGCTTTGCCGATTGCGACCATCCTTTTCGGAATACTGGCATGGCAGGGAGTTCACCGTGTTTTTGGTTTTATGCCTGAAGGTATTCAGAAAACAGATACATGGCAAAGTTTCAATAAAACATTCCCCGGATTGGGCAAAGAATTTATGCCTGCCCTCAACGAAGGTTCGTTTTTGCTGATGCCTACCAGTATGCCACATGCCGGTATCGAAATGAACCAGGAATATGTTGAAATTCTGGATAAGCGATTGTCTGCCATTCCTGAAGTGGAAATTGCAGTTGGAAAATGGGGGCGCATCAATTCGGCTCTGGATCCCGCGCCGGTTCAGATGTTTGAAAATACAATCAACTATTTGCCTGAATTTATTCTGGACGAAAACGGTCACCGGATGCAATTCAAGGTTGACAGGGAAGGCAATTACCTGCTTCAGGATGGATCGACCTACAACCGCGAGCGTGATGGATATCGAAAGCTGACCAAAGAGCAGCTTGTACCTGATAAAAATGGCGACAACTTCAGGCAATGGCGGCCCGAAATTAAAAGGCCGGACGATATCTGGAACGAAATTGTAAAAGTGACCAATATTCCGGGATTGACTTCCGCGCCTCGTTTGCAGCCCATAGAAACCCGGCTTGTCATGTTATCAACAGGTATGCGGGCGCCCATGGGACTAAAAGTTTATGGTCCTGATCTGGAAACCATCGAAAAAGCGGGAATTGAACTGGAAACCTTACTAAAGGAAGTTCCATCGATCAAAGCGCCTTCTGTTTTTTACGACCGTGCTGTGGGCGCTCCGTACATCGAAATAAAACTCAACAGGCCTGCCATTGCCCGCTACGGAATGACGGTTCAGGACGTTCAGGAGATTTTGCAGGTTGCTGTTGGTGGAATGGCTTTGACCTCCTCGGTGGAAGGGCGCGAACGGTTCCCGATCCGGGTGCGTTATGCGCGCGAATTGCGTTCAAGTCCCGAAGAGATCAAAAAAATTCTGGTTCCATCCATGACAGGGGTTCAGGTGCCGCTTGGCGAACTGGCCGACATCACATACACCCGCGGGCCGCAAATGATACGAAGCGAAAATACTTTCCTGAACGGGTATGTGATATTCGACAAGATTGAAGGACGCGCAGAAGTTGATGTGGTGGAAGATGCACAGAAATTTCTGAAAGAAAAAATCGCATCGGGCGAATTGGTTTTGCAGTCTGGTGTAAGCTATGCTTTTGCCGGAAATTACGAAAACCAGATTCGGGCGACCAAACGTCTGGCCATTGTGATTCCGATCAGTTTGATCGCGGTATTTCTGTTGCTTTATTTTCAGTTTAAAACATTTACCGCTTCATCGATCCACTTTTCGGGAGTGTTTGTAGCCTTTGCCGGAGGTTTTATCATGCTTTGGCTTTACAGCCAACCATGGTTCCTGAATTTTTCAGTCTCCGGAGTTGAAATGCGCCACCTTTTCCAGATACACACCATCAACCTGAGTGTTGCGGTGTGGGTCGGTTTTATTGCCTTATTTGGCATTGCCACCGACGATGGCGTATTGATGGGAACATACATCCATCAGGTGTTTGAAGAGCGTCATCCAAAGACAGTGCAGGAAGTCAGGGACGCGGTAATCTTCGCCGGACATAAACGGGTCCGACCTGCAATGATGACCTCCGCTGTTGCAATTATCGCCCTTTTGCCTGTACTCTCATCGACCGGGAAAGGCGCTGATATCATGATTCCAATGGCAATCCCAACTTTTGGCGGTATGGTCATCCAACTGATGACCATGTTCGTGGTTCCCGTCCTGCAATGTTTCTGGCGGGAAAGTGAAGTGAGAAAAGAACAAAAACAATTAGCCACTCAAACGTTGAGTATTGGAGAGGAGGAAAACCATGAATAATATAAAGTTCCAGGTTTCAAGTTTCAGGTTTCAAGTTGATGCAATATATAGAATTGCCGGATTAATACTGTTCGTATTGTTGTCATCCGCAATCCGTGCGCAGGACCCGTTGGCGGTTTATCTGGAGCAGGCAGGAAAAAACAATCCCGGCGTGAAAGCTGCCTTCAGCCAATATCTGGCCGCTTTGGAAAAAGTTCCGCAGGTTGGTTCCCTACCCGATCCGCAGGGTTCATTGGATTTTTTCCTGAAGCCGATGGAATTGCTCAATGGAAATCAGGTGGGAAGCATTAGCTTGATGCAGATGTTTCCCTGGTTCGGAACGTTGAAATTGGCCAAAGACGAAGCTTCGCTGATGGCAAAGGCCCAATTTTCCTTGTTTCAGGAAAGCAAAGCCGGACTTTTTTACAATGTGAAAACGAGCTGGTACCAGTTGGCAAAATACAAACGCGGGATTGCGCTGATCAACCATAACATTGCCTTGCTCGAATCAATCGAAAAACTGGCGTTGGTTAAGTTTCAGTCGCCAGCCGGAAGTTCTTCAGGTTCGGGTTCTTCTTCCGGTTCCGGAATGCAGGGAACACCTTCTGCAACCGGAAATGCCGGTGGAATGGGAAGCATGAACAGTCAGGCCGCCACTTCAGGTCTGCCACAAACGGGATCGAACATGTCATCGGCATCTTCCGGAGGAATGGGTTCCAAACCAACCGGATTGGCCGATGTGCTGCAAGTCAGGATGGAAATTCTCGATCAGAAAAACCAGTTGTCACTCTTGAAAGATCAGTTGAAGACAGAAGAAGCCAATTTTAATTCGCTTTTGAATCGCGATCAAAACCTTGAAATTGAAATTCCGGACTCGCTGAAAATGGAAACACTTTCGGTATCGGCATTGGTTGTGGCCGATAGTATTCTGAGCAATAATCCCATGTTGGCCATGCTCGGTGCCGAAGGACAATCCTATTCTGCAATAGCTGATAAAGCGCGCAAAATGGGTTTGCCAATGGTAGGAGTCGGCGTCAATTACATGGTTATTCAGAAGCAGGCAGGCAATATGTCGATGATGAACGGCAGCGATATGGTGATGCCCATGCTTAATTTCTCGATTCCCATTTACCGCAAAAAATACACTGCCATGCAAAAGGAAGCCAACTACTTACAGGAATCAACCATCCTGAAATCAGATGAAATGAAAAACATGCTTTTGCTGGAGTACCGTCAATTGGTGCAGAATTACAGCGATGCCGGGCGGCGCGTGGAACTGTACAAGGAACAGGCCGATCTGGCCAACAGAACATCTAATCTTTTACTGGCAGGTTTTACTTCAACCGGAACCGATTTTGAAGAAATTTTACGCATTCAGTACAAAGTTCTGGAATACGGATTGAAGCACATTGAAGCGGTTGCCGATTACAATACGGCAGTGGCAAAGGCAGAGAAACTAATGAATACCGTCAATTATTAAAAAATCAACAATGAAGACAAATAATATATTTTCAAACAAATACCTAAGAGGTGGTTTACTGATTGCTTCCGGCCTGCTTCTGGGATGGATTTTCTTCCATAATTCGGCTCCTGAAAGGGTGGAAACAACGGCTGAAATTCATGATCATGCAGCTGAAGGACACGATGTATGGACTTGTTCCATGCACCCGCAAATCAGGAAAGACGAGCCAGGCGACTGTCCGATTTGTGGCATGGATTTAATTCCATTGCTCAAATCAGATGCAGTAATGGATGATCAGGCCATTGAAATGAGCGAATCGGCCCTGAAATTGGCAGAGGTTCAAACTTCGGTTGTCACCCGCGGAAATGTTTCAAAAGAAGTCAGGCTGTATGGAAAGATTCAGGCTGACGAGCGGTTGCTGAAAACCCAAACCGCCCATATTCCCGGCCGCGTTGAGCAATTGTTGGTGAACGTTACCGGCGAAAATGTAAGAAAAGGACAACTGATTGCCAAAGTCTATTCGCCTGAATTGCTCACGGCTCAAAAGGAATTGCTCGAAGCTTTGCAAATGGCGGATAAATATCCCGCCATGTTGGATGCGGCGCGCGAAAAGCTTCGTTTGTGGAAACTCAGTGATCAGCAGATTGCAGACATTGAGAAATCGGGCAAAGTGACCACCGTCTTCGATGTATTTGCAACAACATCAGGGATTGTGGCCAACCGTAAAGTGAATACCGGCGACTACGTTTCCACTGGCGATGTACTTTTCGAAATGGCAGATTTATCGAGGGTTTGGGCGCTTTTTGATGCCTACGAGTCGGATTTATCATGGATTTCACTGGGCCAGAATCTGGAATTTACAGCACAGGCCATTCCCGGAAAAACATTCAACGGGAAAGTCACTTTTATCGATCCGGTGGTTGATGCGTCCTCCCGAATCACAAAAGTGCGTGTTGAAGTGCCAAATCAGGGACTGAAATTTAAGCCCGAAATGTTTGTGAACGGCATTATTCAGTCTAAGCAGGCTGGATCGGGCGACCAGTTGATTATTCCGCAATCAGCCGTTTTGTGGACAGGAATCCGTTCTATTGTGTATGTGAAGTTGCCCGGTGCCGACCATCCGACCTTCAAAATGCGGGAGATCACCCTTGGCAGTTCGATGAAAGACACCTACGTGGTAATGGATGGTTTGGCCGAAGGGGAAGAAATTGTAACCAACGGAACCTTCAGTGTGGATGCCGCCGCCCAGCTGGCCGGAAAGGTTAGCATGATGAACCCTGCGGGCGAAAAAGTGTCGACAGGCCATGATCATGCCGATACTCAGCGGGTGGCTTCAAGTCACCCGCTGAGTAAAGGAACGACTCAAAGTCACGCGCTCAGTATGGAGCATCAAAATCTGAAAGTATCTGGCAATTGCGAAATGTGTAAAGACCGGATTGAAACTGCCGCCAAATCGGTTTCCGGAGTAAGTTCTGCTGATTGGAGTTCTGAAACAAAAATGTTGGATGTTCAGTTTGACGGAGCAAAAACCAATTCGGATGCCATTCAGAAAGTAATAGCCAAAGTTGGCCATGACACCGAAAAATACAAAGCAACGGATGCTGCTTACAAAGCGCTTCCGGAGTGTTGTTTATATCGAAAATAAAAGTTTAACCATTTAAAATTGAAAAGATGAAAACAAAAGTTTTAAGTTTAGTTGCCCTTTTTATGTTTGGGGCGTTTGCAGTATTTGCAGGCAATAAAACAGAAAAAGTAAAAGTGTACGGAAATTGTGATATGTGTAAAGCTCGCATAGAAAAAGCGGCCAAAGCAGTTGACGGTGTTGCCTCAGCCAATTGGAACAAGGAAACCAAAATGATGGACTTTGCCTTTGATGATTCGAAAACTGACGTGAATAAAGTGGAAATGGCAATTGTCAATGCAGGCCACGACACCGAAATGCACAAGGCTACCGATGAAGCATACAGCAAATTGCCAGGTTGTTGCCAATACGACCGTGCGAAAACTGACATGAAGATGGACGGTAAAAAAGGCGGTAAAATGGACATGAAAATGGATGATAAAATGAAAATGGCTCCTGTGAAATAAGTAATATTTCAGGTAGTGACTCTTTTTATACTGATCCGATGAATTAAAATCATCGGATCAGTTTGCTGAGTCAATCGTTACAATTCTAAAAATGTGTGAATCATACAAATCTATTCCGGAATTGTGTAACGATTCACGGAATGAAAGGAACCACCTTTACTAACTAATGAAGAAAATATTATCCATATTATTTGCATTTCTCATCCTGATTTCTGTGATGCATATCAGTATTGCGACACATCATTGTGGCAGTGCAGATGAAACATTTGAAAGAGTTTCTGTTACGGGCGAACTGGCTTCATGTGGTATGGAAGGTTGTGATGATGAATGTGCTGCACCGGGAAATCATTTTGAAAAGCCATGCTGTAATGACAATATTTCAATTTTAGCTGTTGATAATAATTATGCACCTTCGTTTAC
>DAITNH010000276.1:0-7363 GCA_036834745.1 Prolixibacteraceae bacterium | reverse complement strand
GACGCATGATGAACATAGTTTTCCGGGCATTTGACGATGGTGTGGCTTTTCGCACTGAATTTATTGGTTCTGGAAACAACCACGAATATGTAATTACCGACGAACTGGTGACCTTTAATTTTACAGCCGATCATACTTGTTGGGCAGTAAATCATGGCAGTTACCGCTCCTCTCAGGAAAACGAATATTTCAAACGTAAACTTTCTGACATCGACGATCAAATGGTGATCGGATTGCCAATGACCGTAAAAGTGGCTGACGATTGTTATGCTGCCATTACTGAAGCAAATATTACCGATTATGCCGGAATGTACCTGAAACAGGGGCATTCAAAAACCGGATTTTCTTTACGTTCCAATCTGGCGCCATTACCAAATCAACCGGAAAATGGGGATAAAGTGAAATTTAAATTTCCGCACAAAACGCCCTGGAGGGTGATCATGCTTGGCGATTCTCCCGGGAAACTGGTTGAATCTGAAATCGTAATGAACCTGAATGAACCTTGCGCAATTGCAGATCCTTCGTGGATTAAGCCGGGCATTTGTGCCTGGGACCACTGGTGGAGTGGCGAAGTGAAAGTGGACAACGAAACCATCAAAAAATACATTGATCTGGCTTCCGAAATGGGCTGGCCTTATCAGCTAATCGATTGGCAATGGTACGGGCCGTTCAATCAATCCGAAGCCGATATTACCAAAGTCGCCCCTCAGCTTGACATGCCGGGTATTCTGGCCTATGCAGAAAGTAAAAATGTAAAATGCTGGGTTTGGCTTTACTACACCGATGTAAACCGCACCGATTTCGATAAAGCTTGTGCTTTGTATGAAAGCTGGGGCATTGCCGGTGTAAAAATCGACTTTATGGATAGCGACGATCAGGAAATGGTGAACTGGTATCACCGCATCGTGAAGACTGCTGCCGCCCACCATCTGATGGTCGATTTTCATGGGGCCTACAAACCCGACGGTTTCCGCAGAACGTACCCCAATCTGGTTACGCGCGAAGGTGTTTTGGGCAACGAATACAACAAATGGTCGCTGCGGATAACTCCCGAACACATGGTTACGCTGCCGTTTACACGAATGCTGGCCGGTCCGATGGATTTCACTCCGGGTGGTTTTCTGAACCGTACACCCGAGAAATTTGAAAACGGAACTCCGGCACAGGTACAGGGAACACGCGCCCTTCAACTGGCTCAGTTCGTAGTGTACGACAGTCCTTTTACGGTGGCCTGCGATCATCCGGATAATTACAAAGGACAGGTAGGAACCGAATTCCTGAAAAAAGTAAAAACCATGTGGAACGATACTAAAATCCTGAACGGACAGATCGGAGAATATATAACATCTGCACGACGTTCAGGAAATGAATGGTTTATTGGTTCGATGACCAA
Organism: Prolixibacteraceae bacterium; assembly: GCA_036834745.1. GTDB lineage: Bacteria > Bacteroidota > Bacteroidia > Bacteroidales > Prolixibacteraceae > Aquipluma. The sequence goes on along the minus strand of DAITNH010000276.1, from coordinate 5,970 downwards.
CAGTGAAACGCGTACGCTCGAAATCAAACTTGATTTTCTGGATGCCGGGAAATACAAAATGGTGGCTTTCGAAGATGCTCCGGATGCTGCAATCAATGCCGAAAAAGTGATGCGGACATCGAAAACTGTAGTAAAAGGCGATGTGGTGAAAATCAGAATGGCTCCGGGTGGTGGTTTTGCTGCATGGCTGGAACCGGTGAAATAGTGGTCAGTCGCAGTGATCCCAGTCTCAGTCTCAGTCTCAGTGTTCAGTATGCAACTGGCGGCTGGCAACTGGCAACTGGCAAAATTACGCGATTTGAACTAAAGTATAGAAGCTAATATTGGACTGATAATTAATAATAGGGCGTACTTTCTCCCCCTCTTTCGGAGGGGGTTGGGGGGAGGCTTTTAAACTTTTTAAATATGCTCGAACAATTAAAACAAGAAGTCTGGAAAGCCAATCTCGATTTGGTAAAACACGGATTGGTGATTTTTACCTGGGGAAATGTGAGTGGCATCGACCGCCAACATGGTATGGTGGTGATCAAACCCAGTGGTGTTTCGTATGATTCGATGAAACCATCGGATATGGTTGTGCTCGACCTTTACGGAAAAGTGGTGGAAGGAAATCTGAAACCATCGAGCGATGCCGCCACGCACCTGATTCTGTACCGCCAGTTTCTGAACATTGGTGGAATTGTGCACACTCATTCAGAGTGGGCAACAAGCTGGGCGCAGGCCGGTCGGGGAATTCCGGCAATTGGAACTACCCATGCCGATTATTTCTACGGAGAAATTCCCTGCACCCGAAAAATGACCCAAGCCGAAATTAAAGGTGAATACGAACTGGAAACCGGCCGCGTGATCATCGAACGTTTCAGGGAATTAGATCCCGACATGATTCCGGGAGTGCTGGTCAACAACCATGCTCCGTTTACCTGGGGAAAGAATGCCGACGATGCGGTTCACAATGCGGTTGTTCTCGAAGAAGTCGCAAAAATGACTTTCCGGAGTTTAAACCTGAACCCACAAACCAGCATGGATCAGGTATTGCTCGACAAACACTTCCTTCGGAAACACGGAAAAGACGCGTATTACGGGCAGAAATAAGTTTCAAGTTCCAGGTTTCAAGTTCCAAGTTAAAAAGGCATTGTTCAGCAAACAACTTGAAACATGAAATTCGGAACCCAACTTTAAACTTTAGACGTTAAACTTTAAACTAAATAAAAATGAGTCAGGCAAAATACACCATCGGACTTGATTACGGTACCGATTCTGTTCGTTCGTTGATTGTAAACACTGAAAACGGTGAAGAAGTAGCCAGTGTGGTTTTTGAATATCCGCGCTGGAAAAAACAGATGTATTGCGATGCGCCCAATAACCGCTTTCGCCAGCACCCGAAAGATTACCTGGAAGGTATGGAATACACCATTGTTGAGGCTTTGAAACTGGCTCCGGCCGGAGTTGCTGAAAACATAGTCGGTATTTCGATCGACACCACCGGATCGACACCCGTTGCAGTTGACGAAAAGGGAACTCCCCTTTCTTTAACTCCCGGATTCGAAGACAATCCAAATGCCATGTTTGTGCTTTGGAAAGACCATACCGGCGTAAAAGAAGCTGACGAAATCAATCAGTTGGCCAAGGTCTGGAACATCGACTTTACCAAATTTGAAGGTGGCGTTTATTCTTCGGAATGGTTCTGGGCCAAATTGCTGCATGTGATTCGTGAAGATGCGGGAGTTTTCCGCGCAGCCAATTCATGGGTCGAACATTGCGACTGGATTCCGGCCATCCTGACCGGAAATACCAATCCTAAAACATTGAAGCGTTCGCGTTGCGCGGCTGGTCACAAAGCAATGTGGCACGAGGCTTTCGGCGGATTACCTACTGATGAGTTCCTCGAAAAACTTGATCCGCTGTTGAGTGGATTGAAAGATCGCCTGTTCAAAGAAACTTTCACCTGCGATATTTCTGCCGGAACCATAACTCCTGAATGGGCTGCCAAATTAGGTTTGCCAACCAACGTTAAGGTTGGGGTAGGGGCTTTTGATGCTCATTTGGGCGCTGTTGGCGCTGAAATTGAACCGTATTACCTGAGTAAGGTAATGGGAACTTCCACTTGCGACATGTTGATTGCCCCGATGGAAGAAGTTGGTGATAAACTGATCAGCGGAATTTGCGGACAGGTGGATGGCTCCATTGTTCCCGGAATGTTGGGAATGGAAGCCGGACAATCGGCTTTCGGCGATATTTATGCATGGTTTAAAAATGTATTGCTGTGGCCTGCCGAACAGATTATTTCTACCAGTACAATGATTGACTCAGCAACCAAAACTACAATGATTGCTGAAATTTCATCGCGAATTATTCCTGAACTGACTTATGCTGCCGAACTGATACCAATAGAAGAAAGCAGCATAGTAGCGCTCGACTGGATGAATGGCCGCCGCACTCCGGATGCCAATCAGAATCTGAAAGGTGTGATTTCAGGATTGAATCTTGGCTCTGATGCCCCGCGTATTTTCCGTGCTTTGGTTGAAGCTACCGCTTTCGGATCAAAAGCCATTGTCGATCGCTTTATCAGTGAAGGAGTTCGTATTGATGGAGTGATTGCTTTGGGCGGTGTGGCCAAGAAATCGCCTTTTGTAATGCAGATTGTTTGCGATGTGTTGAATATGCCAATCAAGGTAGCACGTTCGGAACAGGCTTGTGCTTTGGGTTCTGCCATGGCAGCTGCAGTTGTTGCCGGAGTTTATCCAACTATTTCCGTTGCTCAGAAAAAAATGGGCGGTGGATTCGAAACTTCCTATTCTCCGAATCCTGAAAATGCAGCCAAATACCAGGCTTTGTATGCCAAATACCTGAAGTTAGGAGAACTGATTGAATTCGGAATGAAATAAAAACTCAAAAGAGTCAACCGGCAGTATATTGCTGTGTTGACTCTTTTTTTTATTTTTTGTACAAAAAAACCTTATTTCTATCTAAGCAACCTTAGTAGTAAGCATAATTCATACTTGTTTTTAACCTTATTTATTCATCTAAAAATCAATAAGGTAATAAGGTCAAATTCACACTCACAAACCATTCCTACTAAGGTTTCTTTAACAAATAAGGTTTTAGAAAATGAAAATTCCTGTACCAAAGACAAAAGAGGCTACTCCGGACAATGCTATATTTCCCACAGCATTCGTTATAGAACCATTCTTTTTTATTTGGAGATTAAGAAAGTATCGGAAAATCTTTATAAAATCTTAATAATCCGATTGTTTCTGCCCGCAATTTAGTACGGACAAAATTTTTCAGGTCGTTATCCATTAATTCGCCTAAACCTTGCAGTAAGCCTTTGTCGCTCATCGATTCAAGAGTATCAATGCATTTTTGCAGGTAATCGGAATAGGACATTTCCATGCGGGATTCGACTATATTCTTGTTTACGGGCGTTTGTTTCTGCATAAAGAACCAGCAATCGAAAATATCACGGTTTGTTAAAATATTCCTATCAAGCAAGGCGCAAAGCTTATGGGCGAACATATCAGGTTGCACCAATACCTTCATATTGATACCGAGCAGGTTTTTTATATATCTTTCAGAATTTGAACTAAAAAGAATTTATGTCGGTTAATATCCATCATTTTGGGAGAAGTTTGTTTATCCGCATCGTCAAAGCTTTTGATTGATAAATAGGTAATAGTTTATAAACAAGATCTTTATTTATGGGATTCAGATTGTCGAAATAAGATTCAGTGTTTAGATAAAGGAAATCTAAGAATGCCCGCTCGGCGGTGGCTATATTTACCTGCTTGTTTTGTCTGATAATCCCTGCTGTATTCACCAGGATTTCTCCCTTAATTTTATGGAACAGGTAGGTTTTATTCTCTACTTCGATACTCCGGCTCAGGTAACTGACAATCGTTAGGCGCGGGTCGAATTGAAATACAATACCAGCTTTTTGTAAAACGTATTCCAACGAAATATATGCAGGTGTATATATGGTGCAAGCCAGTTCTTCAGTATCATAGGCCGGTTTAGCATAGATACCTTTGCGTGGATTTTGCAACTTGCCGGTGTGAACATGGTAGTTTAATTTTTTGCTGAGTGATTGGAAATTGGTTTCGCCCGTGAGCATTGCAATATCATTCAAACGAAAGATCGTTCGAACATCTTTATAAATTGCTAAAACCAGCTCACTATTTTCTTTTTGTGAACTAAACATCTTAAATATTCGCATCTTTAGTTCACGAAAGTAATAAAACTACTTTAATTCGACAAATATTTCTCAAAATGCAAAAGAGTCAACCTGCAGAATATTCTGTGGGTTGACACTTTTCACTTTTTACTGTAGCAAGCTAATTTATACTGTATTTTCAGAAACAGCCGACGCCGTATAATACAGCGGAATAAATGAAATTTTCTGCCAGTCAGTTTTTCCATATTGAGAATCGGAGAATACAAAAGCTTCTTCGACATTGGGGTAAGTTTCAAGCAAAAGATGAAGGCTTTTTAAGCTACCCCCTTTGCCACTTTTAACTTCAACAGGAATTATTTTACCTTTCTTTTCAATCAGATAATCTGTTTCGGCATTGCTGCTTTTCGCTTCCCGCGACCAATAATAAAGATCATTGTTAGTTACAGCCAGTATCTCCTGACCAACAAACTGCTCAGCCATTGCTCCCTGAAAAACAGATAAAAGGGCCGTTTTTGAATACTCCAATGAGCGTGAACCACCAGTCAGGCTGCCAAATAATCCAACATCGAGCATAATGGCCTTGAATTTTTTATCTGATGCACTGGCGCCCAGGGGCAAGCCTGCCGGAGAAGCAGTCTTGACTTTTCTGAACAATCGTGCCGTTTCAAGTAGTTCGAATGCCTTTTTAATGGTCGGATTTGAATACCCTTCTGCCAAAGTGGAATATTTAATTTGTTGCCCAATTTTTTGCGGAATGGAGTTAAGTACAGAATTTAAGCAACTTGTATCAACTCTGGGTGTGTATTTCAAAAAGTCCTGACGGAAAGTTGCCAACAAATCAGCCTGTATTTCAAAGACTTCCTTCATACTTTGTGTTTCAGCGTATGCTTTTACGCACTCAGGCATTCCGCCTACAAAGAAATATTTCTTCAGCTCACCTGCCAGCATGAGGTGAATGCCCCCAGAAACTTCTTTTGGGGAATCAGCAATCAGTTGTGCTGCAGGTTCATTTCCGGACGCCACTAAAAATTCCTGAAAATTCATCGGATGCATGTTGATTAATTGCACCCGGCCCACCGGAAAAGAAATATTTCCAAGTGCAAATTCAAGCAACGAACCGGCAGCTATCACATGCAAGTCAGGCATTTGTTCGTAAAAATAGCGTAAAGATGCAATGGCATTTGGGCATTCCTGAATTTCATCAAAAAACAACAAATCTTTATCCGGAGTAATTCGTTTGCCAGTAAGGATTTCCAACTCGCCCACTATCCGGTTGACATCGTAATTGAGATCAAAAACCGAATGCCAGTCAGTCCTTTTTTCAAAATTAATAATGTGAGTTATGCCATCAAAATGGGTATTTCCAAACTCAGTGATGGTGTATGATTTCCCGGTCTGACGGGCTCCCCTGACAATTAGAGGTTTCCGCGTTGTACTGTCCTTCCATTGTAACAGTTTTGATGTGATTTGCCGTTTCATAATTTGCCTTTTGGAATAAGAGCAAAAATACAAAATTTAAAAACACAATTGTATTTTTAAATTTATATTTTAATATTACAATCCTATTTTTAAATTGAAGATTTTAAAAGACAAGGTTTAGCTCAAGACAAATTGCTATTATATAATTCTAAAAACACAGAAAAGAGTCAATCGGCAGAATTTTTCTGTGGGTTGACTCTTTTTTATTGGATCATAAGTCTTATTTGCCAATAAAAACTAACAGTCTGGGCTGTGATTGCAGGTATTGATATAAACAGGATCGACTGATCAATTTCAACATGCAAGCCTTATATTGATTA
>DAITNH010000275.1:0-7365 GCA_036834745.1 Prolixibacteraceae bacterium | reverse complement strand
GGTTATTCGACCCGCCGTTTGAAGGAAAATCCGAAGATGGCCTCACTCATTGTAAAAGCACTTTTTTTTAGGGGTTAATTTTAGGGGTTATTTGAAAGGGAGGTTCTGTAAAAGGACCTCCCTTATTTTTGTTCAAATATTATCCTTGCATTCTCATGCGATGTTTCATTCCTTTCTGACCTCTGTCCTGCATCATTTTTCCCTTGTGTGCATCAAATTTCAGTCGTTGCTCATCGGTTAGCTGTGCACGCATTTCGAGGCGGTGTTTTGCCTGAATTTTGGCCATTTCAATTTTTAACGCGCCGATTTTTTCGATGTTTTTGTTGATGGCTCCCAAATCTGGTTTTTCAGCAGTTGTCAGCGTTTTCTGGCGGGCTTCGGCTTCCCCAAGTTCGTTGCGGATTGGCTGAATCTGTTTTTGTGTAGCCAGCATACTTTGTTTAAACGCTTCTTTCTGGGCATCGGTCAGGTTCAATCCCTCGCCAGGTCCTCTTTGTCCTTCGTTCATGAGCAGTACCTTATCTCGTTCGATAAAGGGTTTCTTACCGCCCCGATCAATGGGTTGTGCAAACATTACAACCGACATACTCATCAATACTACAAGCATTAAAATTTTTGTTTTCATAATTTCTAATTTTTAAAATCTGTTTTCTGAAACTTAACTTAATTTTCTCTTTGGATGGAATTGAAGATAAAAGGTTTAATGCTTAACTAAACTTTAAGGTTTCTTTAACAGTTACTGAGGTGTCATTCTGAAAGCTTTTCAGAGTGCAAAAAAGAACACTTCCGGAAATTAAGTTTTATACAGTTTTGTTGTTCTTTTAAATAAAAAATAAGCCGGAATTCCTGTAATAACTGTCAGTAAGGCTATTGATGATTCAACAGGCCTTTCAAGATAAGCCAGAACAAGAATGCCGACTCCGGTTGCTACATAAATTATCTGAGTAAAAGGAAATCCTGCCATTCTAATTGCCGCTGGCTGATCTTTTCTTAATTTGAGAACACCTATTACAGTCAGTATGGGAAATATACCCAATGCGAATCCCATATAGGTCAGGATTTGTTCGAATGTTCCGGATAGGGTAAGGACGATCGCGATGACAGCTTGCAGGACAATTGAATTGGAAGGAACCTGAAATTTTGGATGGATGCTGGCAACCGATTTGAAAAACAGTCCGTCTTTTGCCATGGAATAATAAACTCTTGGGCCAATAATAATAAACGCACTGAGCGAAGAGAAAAGGGCAAAAGCTATCAGCAAAGAAAAGAGTATTCCGGCTGATTTTCCGAACAGATTTCCCATTGCGAGCCCACCGATTGAAATGACCCCTTTCATATCATCCGGATTTATACTGTATATGTACAATACATTCAAACCAAGATACAACAGCATTACAATTCCAGTTCCGGCTATGAGTGACCGGGGTAGTATTTTTGACGGGTTTTTTATTTCGGCGCCGAGATAAGTAGATGCATTCCAGCCACTGTATGCAAACATGATCCACATCAGCGAAAGTCCGATGGTTTTCCAACCGCCAAATCCTGAATCGACCCCGCCGCCTGTGCTAAAATTGCTGATGTCGCCTTTTCCTGAAAGAAATCCTGCCAGCAAAAGGAAAACAATTAGCGCTACTTTAAGAAGTGTGAGGATATTTTGAATGAGTGCGCCTGTTTTTATTCCACGATAATGAATAAAGGTAAATATCAGGATAACGCTTACTGAAAGAAATGTTCGGGTGACTTCCGGATTCATGATTCCGGTACGCTCGAACCAGCCGGGAATTGAAGGTATTGCCCGGCAGAAATATTCGCTGAAACCCATGGCCGAAGCTGCAATCGGAGCCGAAAAGCCAACCACAAACGAAACCCATCCGCTCAGAAAACCAAACAGCGGATGATAGAGTTTCGACAGAAAAAGATACTCACCTCCTGCTCCCGGCATTGCTGCACCAAGTTCTCCGTAGGAAAGTGCACCGCAAAGTGCAATAACTCCTCCAACTACCCACAATGCCAACATTAACAGCGGATTGTTCAGCCCTGCCATCAAAAGACCCGAGGTGGTAAAAATCCCGGCGCCAATCATATTGGCAACAACTATATTCGTAGCAGGAAAGAGCCCCAGTTTCCGTTGGAGATTATCTTCAGCCATGATGAAACCTGTTATTTTTCCGCCTTTTTGTAGCTTATCAGTAAACCGCCACCTGCAGAATTCAAAGTGGTCTCATAGTTCTTCAGGCTTCTGACATATTCCAGATAATCGCCCTCACCCATGCGCCTTCTTTCTGAAATATTGTGAGTGGTGAAACAACCGCCGACTTTTAGTTTGGGGTCAACGTCAATAAAATAGTTTTTATACCAGTTTTTATCTGCATCGCTGAATACAAAATCAAACGGTCCTTTAAGTTCTTTAACAAGCGAATGGGCATCGGCAAGCCGGGCGTCAATGTATTCTGAAAGACCGGCTTCCTTAAAATTTCTGAGTGCAATCTTGTGCCTGTCTTCATCAATGTCAATGGTAATCAGTTTTCCTCCGGTTTTGCTGAGCGCCCATGCAATATAAATTCCTGAAAGACCGGTTGAAGTTCCAATCTCAAGAGCACTTGTGTATTTTCCCTTTATAACGAGGTCATAAAGTAACTGCGCGTCTTTTGTCGGGACATTCATATCCTGCCATCGCCCGGAATTGTCAGAAAGAAATTTTTTCACTTTTTCATCGAGTACAGGGTTTTCCTTTAAAGCCTGCGCTGTTGTTCGGATCGGAACAATCGTAGCGGTTAAAATCAGGCAAAAAACAAGACCGAACATTTTATTTTTCATACTCTTCTGATTTTAAATAAATACCAGGAACCATTTATTTTTATGACAAATATTCTGTCAGTAATTTTTCCTGATTGCTTAGATTATTTTTTCCTGAAAAGGTTTAATAAACCGATTTCATTGCCTCTCTGATTTCTTTCATGAAACCTGCAACTTTTACTTTTGGGTCGCCTTCGCCAAGTGTTTCCAGCGGAATATAGCCGCGATATCCGGATTGTTGAATAATCTTCATCAGTTTGTTCAGGTCAGTTTTTTGCTCCACACCATCGACGTATAAGTTTTCTTTCAACTGCCAGCTTACCGCGTATGGAATTGTCTTTTCTATTTCCCTGTACGGATCGGTTCGAAAGCTGCCAATATCCAGAATCAATCCGAACCAGTCGGAATTAACGCGTTTGATGATTTCGATCGTCTCATCGGCAGTTTTGATAAAATCGTGGTGGTTTTGTATGCCCACAATAACTCCATGAGCTTTGCCAAATTCAGCACATTCTTTCAGGTCTTTGACCATATAATCTACAACCTTTTCACGCGGAATATCTTTAGTGTCTGCAACTCCGGAGAATACGCGAATGACCGGAATTCCCAGTTTTTCGGAAGCGACAATCCATTTTTTTACCAACTCAACACTTGCTTTTCGCTTGGCCGGATCAGGATCTGTAAAGTCATTTCGTACGCCGGTTCCGCTGATTTCAAGACCGAGCAAAAATGCCTTTTGTTTGATGTGGTACAAATATTCATCCGAAGGAACTTCAGGGTAACCCGGGAAATAGTAGGCGGTAATATCTACCGCATCAAACTGATTGGCAGCGCAATATTCCAGAAGCTGGTCAAGGTTCATTTCGCCTTTCATCAGCGGACCATTAAACGAGTATGCATTCAGGCTGGTCTTTAGTTTCACCGGAAGTTTTTGTTGCGCTATTCCTGCCAAAGGAAGACTTGTGACAAAAAAAAGAAGGATGACAATTGTCCAAAGTTGATACTTATGGTTTCGGTTCATATTCTAAAGGTCTATAAATAATTACATAATTGACGCTGTTAATTTAGTCATTACGTTGACGAATTTACTATTAATTCAGTCATTACGATGACGATTTTAGCAATTTGTAAATAAATTGAATGATCTGTCAAAATGCAAATGGATATTTTCCATTCGATTTGTTTTGGCAATTATTATACTGACACTTCAAAAATTTTATCTTTGGCTTGCTTAACCAGACCATACGATGAAATCAATCTTATTCCTGTTTACATTCCTGCTTGTCACCAATTTCATACAGGCACAAACTATTGCCAAAATCACCATGTCCGAATACATCGGAATCAACACCAATGTGGCGGCATACGACAATAAGTATCTGGCCGATTTGTCGAAATGCGTGAAGTGGATTCGTGAATATCACGACTGGTCGCATTACGAGGCTGCCAACAATTATTACAAATGGGATAACATTACTACCCAACCACAGGGTTATACGTGGCCCGATCACAACTTATTTATGAACGAATGCCGAAAATATGGCATCAACGTGTTGATTGATGTGTTGGGAAAACCTTCGTGGGTAGGGACTTCGCCTATTCCAAATAATTCAGGAACTGGCGCCAATGCTTCTGATTATTTGGAACGTCTTGAATTTATTGGGCAGTTGGTTGCCCGTTATGGCTCAAAAAAGATAAACACTTCGTTGCTCGAAACTGCCGACAAAGCTACCGGGCTGAACATGATTAAATATTACGAGGACGACAATGAACCGGATTATACCTGGAAATCGCCATTATGGACGGCGGCCAATTACGCCAAATACTGCAATGCGGTGCACGATGGTTTTGGGGTGCAAACCGATGCGAGTCATCCGTTACTGGGAATCAAATCGGTTGATCCGGATGCCAAACATGTGATGGCCGGAACGGCTTCGTCGGATACTGTATATGTGAACAATGTGCTGAAAGCATCGGGTGGCCGCGTTCCGTTTGATGTATTGAACGTACACCATTATTGCAGCGACCTCACCAACGCTTATTCTCCTGAAAACGAAAAGTATGGCTACGAAGTGAAATACCTTAATTTTTTCAAGTGGAGAAACCGTGTTTTGCCTGACATTCCGGTTTGGATGACCGAATTTGGCTGGGACACTTACCTGACGCCCGACAACAAGCATTCGTACACATACGCGCCCGCCCAACAGCAGGCCAACTACATCCTTCGGTCTTATCTTGTATTGCTTAAGCTTGGATTCGAAAAATCGTTTCTGTTTATGGATACCGATGGCAACAGTAAAGATATCCTTCAATATTCTTCGAGTGGTTTACTGGCCGACAAAGCCTCGAAGTATGCAAAGAAGAAATCGTATTATTACCTGACAACCATGCAAAATGTTCTGGGGAAATGCGAATACACCAAAACTGTTTCGTACAAACAACTATTGGGAAACAACGAAATTTACTGTCAGGAATTTACCAATCCTGCGAATTCTGAAAAAGTGTTCGCACTTTGGACACGCAGAACCGGTTCGAATACCGATAATGGAACGCAAACGAATTTCCAGTTTGTTCCCGGGTTCCTGATAAAATCGGCTTATTCTGTTTTGCCTGCCGATGCCGATATGGATGGAGACACTATCAATCCCACTATTACTGACGATAAAATTGAGTTGAATTTAACCGAAACACCCCAATTTGTATTTGTTTCAGAGCGAAGTACCTCTTCAAATATGCAACCTTCAGGAAAATTTGAACTGAATGTTTTTCCAAATCCATCAAACTCTCAGATACAAATTGTCCTTTCAATTCCTGAAAAGCAATTGGTAAATGTTTCCGTCTATTCAATTGATGGAAAATTGGTTAAAAACCTCGTGAATGGAATTCTTGAAGAAGGATTGCATTCTTATTCGCCCGGACAGGAATTGCTATCGGGAACTTACCTGGTGAGAGCGAATAATGCTAAGGAAACTTCAGCGCAAAAGATGATTTTGCTGAATTAGGGAAAATGCAGTTCTTCATATCCGTTGCCTCGTTTTATTTTACCTGAATTTTGAATGCCCATGCATAGCTGCACGAAGTTGGACGGGCTTTATCGCGCGGATAAATAATGGTGAGGCCATCAGCCGCATTCCATTTCCATTCCAGTTCGCCGGGAACACCAAGCATTGTAATTTTCGAGCCTTCCACTGGTTTAACCGCTTTCAGTTTAAACTCTTCGCCTTGCCATTTCAGGAAAGTTGCAAATACAAATTCACCTTTCGAAGTAAAGCGGGCATCACCTTCTACCTGAGTAGTCCATGGGCGTGTGCCGTAAATAGCATCTCCGTTAACTTTCAGCCATTCACCCAGTTTCAATAGCGGGTATTGCTCGTATTCTGGTATCAATCCAGCGGCAGTAGGTCCAACGTTGATGTCGAAATTCCCGTTGCGGGCAACGCCGTCGATCGTTTTATCGATAAACTGTTTGGGGCTAAGGCAATCTTCCATATCAGTGTCCTGGTTGTAGCCGAATGTTTTGGCGATGCCCTGCCAGAACGACCATTTGTGTGTAAGCAAACCTTCGTTACCCTTTTCGTAGCTATACTCAACATTGTACAAATCGCCATGTTTTCCGCGGTCTTCCTTGCCAAAGCGGTCGTTCACAAAAACCTCCTGGTTGCGTTTGGCCGCCTCATTATAATAATAGGCAACGACTTCCTTCATTTTCCAGAAGGATTCCGGATGGTCCCACTCCCCATCGAAAAAGAAAAAATCAGGATGATAAAGATCAATGAGTTCCTTGATTTGCGGTATCATAAAATCATCGACATAATTGTTAACCTTTTTAAGGCCGGAATATGGAATGTCTTTGCCTGTGTAAAGTGGATTGAACCACTCATAAAGCGAATAATACAAACCAACTTTCAGTCCTTCTTTACGGGCTGCTTTAAAATACTCGCCCAGAATGTCCTTTTTCGGGCCCATTTTCATAGCATTTCGGTCGGTGTATTTGCTGGGCCACAGGCAGAAACCATCGTGGTGTTTCGAGGTAATAAACATGTATTTAGCTCCCATTTGTTTGGCAAACTTCGCCCATTCATCTGGTTTATACGACTCTGCTTTCCACATCGGGATAAAATCGTCGTAAGTAAAACTCTCACCATATTTTTTACGGTGGTAGGTATATGTCGGATTTTTAGGTTCCATCATTCGCCTTCCATACCATTCGGCATACGAAATTTCTTTTTCGCGCGGTGCCCAGGCCGGAACGGCATAAACGCCCCAGTGCATACTCAATCCGATTTTAGCATCGTTGTACCAATCGGGCATTTTGTGCGAATCGAGCGATTCCCAGGTGGGTTGAAAAGGTTGTGCAATCAGATTTGAAACAGTAAATACAATGGGAAACGCAGCCAAAACGAGGGTTGATTTCAGTTTCATGGTTGAATTTGATTTTAGGTTAAAATTTTGAGAAAGTTGATTTTCAGTTCAGAATTACTTTCCGGACAAAGGAATTTCTCCTGAAGTCGGGTTAGGGAAAAGGCTAAATCCATCATTGGCAACATTTTTTAAAGCTTCAGTTCCGTT
>DAITNH010000274.1:0-7370 GCA_036834745.1 Prolixibacteraceae bacterium | reverse complement strand
TAATTGGCCAAACCCACCAATACTTTTTGGTCGTTGTAGGTAATCCACGATCCGTGCATCAGGTTGTTTTTGTATGAGCGCACTTCGTTCAACTGGCCGTTTTCGAAATAGACATTGGTAGTGCCATTCTTCATTCCGTTTTCAAGGTTCAGTTCAATTTTAATTTTTCCATTCGGAAAATGTGTTGCATACTTTCCGGTATAAGCCACGCTGTCGGCGTAATAAATACCGTTAATTTCTTTCAGTTCCTGTGCACTGGCTGCAAAAAATAACAAGCCGATCAATCCTACTAACAAACCAAGTTTCTTCATGGCATTTTTAATGTTTAAAAGAGCTTCACTGGCTCCGAGTCCTCCGGGCCAGTGAAGCTCCTGAATTATTTAAAACTATATTCTCTTATTTCGAAATCATTTTAACCACTTTCTGGTCGCTGCCATTCACAACTTTTGCGAAATAAAATCCTTTTGGAAGTGCTGTTCCGTCAAATGCAAAGCGGTGTTTACCTTCGGTAAGATTTCCTTCCTGAAGGGTTGAAACTGTGCGGCCTGCCATGTCAATTACAGAAACACGAACATGCGAAGCTTTTTCAAGCTGAAGTTCAATATTGGTAGTTCCGCTGAATGGGTTCGGGTAATTCACCAGTTTCGTTTCAGATGAAACAATTGATTGTTTCGCAGATGTGGTGAACCAGAATGAAGCATTGAATACCGGTGAACCCGATTGTGGCTGAAAGTTTGGAGATGTCAGGTCGAACGGGTTGGTGATTTTTGCTTCGGCATCGCTGGCCAACACTTTGTTTTTGCGCGTTGCTTCCAAAAACCATGTCTCGATCTGTGCGGCAGTCAATACGGCATTGTCGCTGTGGAACTTGTTGCCATAAACTCCCCCAATAATATTGTTTTTCAGTGCCAGTTCATCGGCGCTTGCAGCATTGTGTGTTGCAGTAGATTCCAGGCGAACTCCACGTCCCCAGCCAAGAAACAATGAATTGTAAACTGACAAACGGCTACTTTTCCTGATGCGCAAGGCTGAACCTTCCTTGTGGTTTTGCGGAAGTGTATTGTAAGTGGCCAAATCCTTAGCCGAACCAAATCCGCTGACATTACTGAAAATGGCCTGTGTAAACGGGGTGTTCACACTTGCATCTTTGTCGTTGTCCGATTCAAAACCGTTGGCAGTGTCCGAATCCACGATTGAAGGATCGCGCAGAATAATGGCAAACTGGATCATTCCGCTGAAACCGTTGTCGGTATCAAAGTCATCGTCTTCAGTTCGGTACGAAATCAGGTATTTGGCATTCACTGTTCCTCCGAAAAATTCGTAACCGTCATCTCCTGAATAGGAAACCTGAATGTTTTCAATGCGGGTTCCGTTTCCAACCGAACCCAATGTAAGTCCGTTTACTTCACTGCCTGTTGCAACTTCGAAACCGGCAAATTCAATACGTACATAAGTCAGTACGCCTGAATTGTCGCCTGCTTCGCTACCGCCGTATTCTGTTCCGATTCCGCCTTCAGCAATTCCAACACCGCCCGCAAGGTTGTTTGGAGCTTTACCGCAAACAACCAATCCACCCCAGTCGCTGTTAGTGCGGAAACCTGCTCCCTGCGATGAGGTGAAAACAATGGGTTGGGTTTGTGATCCCGCTGCCATAATTTTACCGCCTCTTTCAATGGAAAGCACGCTCTTGTTTGTTCCGCGAATGACAGTTCCTTTTTCGATGGTCAAAGTCGCACCAGCATCAACATAAACCCAACCGTCGAGTTTTACAGTGCCGCTCCAGGTTTCGTTGGCCGTGATGTGAACTCCGCCGCTACGGGTAAACTGTCCGTTACCTTTGGTCATGGTATAGGTATCCGAATAGTTCGCATTTACCGGATCCCAGTTGGCCCAGCCTTCTGTCCAGTTGTTTACGCCATCAAAAGCGCCCACATAACTAACTTTCTGAAAGAAATTGTTGTTGATATTAATAGGTTGTTCCGGAGCATACCAGAATGAAGCATTGAATACCGGAGAACCCGATTGTGGCTGAAAGTTCGGAGTTGTCAGGTCGAACGGGTTGGTGATTTTTGCTTCGGCATCGCTGGCCAGCACTTTGTTTTTACGTGTTGCTTCCAAAAACCATGTTTCGATCTGTGCGGCAGTCAATACGGCATTGTCGCTGTGGAACTTGTTACCGTAAACTCCGCCGATGATATTGTTTTTCAGTGCCAGTTCATCGGCGCTTGCAGCATTGTGTGTTGCAGTCGATTCCAAACGAACGCCACGTCCCCAGCCAAGAAACAATGAATTGTAAACTGACAAACGGCTGCTTTTTCTGATGCGCAACGCTGAACCTTCTTTGTGGTTTTGCGGAAGTGTATTGTAAGTGGCCAAATCCTTAGCTGAACCAAATCCGCTGACATTACTGAAAATGGCCTGTGTAAACGGGGTGTTCACACTTGCATCTTTGTCGTTGTCCGATTCAAAACCGTTGGCAGTGTCCGAATCCACGATTGAAGGATCGCGCAGAATAATGGCAAACTGGATCATTCCGCTGAAACCGTTGTCGGTATCAAAGTCATCGTCTTCAGTTCGGTACGAAATCAGGTATTTGGCATTCACTGTTCCTCCGAAAAATTCGTAACCGTCATCTCCTGAATAGGAAACCTGAATGTTTTCAATGCGGGTTCCGTTTCCAACCGAACCCAATGTAAGTCCGTTTACTTCACTGCCTGTTGCAACTTCGAAACCGGCAAATTCAATACGTACATAAGTCAGTACGCCTGAATTGTCGCCTGCTTCGCTACCGCCGTATTCTGTTCCGATTCCGCCTTCAGCAATTCCAACACCGCCCGCAAGGTTGTTTGGAGCTTTACCGCAAACAACCAATCCACCCCAGTCGCTGTTAGTGCGGAAACCTGCTCCCTGCGATGAGGTGAAAACAATGGGTTGGGTTTGTGATCCCGCTGCCATAATTTTACCGCCTCTTTCAATGGAAAGCACGCTCTTGTTTGTTCCGCGAATGACAGTTCCTTTTTCGATGGTCAAAGTCGCACCAGCATCAACATAAACCCAACCGTCGAGTTTTACAGTGCCGCTCCAGGTTTCGTTGGCCGTGATGTGAACTCCGCCGCTACGGGTAAACTGTCCGTTACCTTTGGTCATGGTATAGGTCTCCGAATAGTTCGCATTTACCGGATCCCAATTGGCCCAGCCTTCTGTCCAGTTGTAAACACCGTCGAAAGCGCCTACATAACTTACTTTCTCAAAGAAATTGTTGTTGATTGACTGCGAGTTGGCAGTAACCGATATCAACAAGAATAAACACATTCCAAGTAAAATTTTTCTCATGACAATAATTTTTAATTATTTCCTAAAACCCTGTTTTTCAATTTAATAAATCCAATAAGTGAACCGATTACAAAGTCCACGTAAGAGTGAGTGAGAACTGGCGGTTGGGTGTATATTTCCGGGTATAAGCCGTAACATTTTCCTTCTCGCCCTGGTACTGTACAAACTTTATGGGTTCGTTTAAAATATCTTTAATACCTGCTTTAACCTGAATTTTTTCGCCAAATGATTTCTGAACAGTCAGGTCGAGCGCGTTACGTGGCATTTCCCAGGTGTGAGGATTCGCTGGCGTACCCACATATGCAATGCGTTTTCCGACTACATTGTAGTTTAAGCTAACATCCCATTTGTTTTCAGGATTGTTATAAAATAAACCAAGATTAACAATGTAAGGTGATTGCCCTGACATCACCCGGATAGTATCGCGGGTGAACTCCTGTTCCGAAGTATTGATTTCGCTTTTTATCAGCGATGTATTGAAAACAACTGTCAGATCTTTTAAATGCCGAAGGATAGTTCCCGAATTTTTAAGACCATCAAAACGTTTCCTGACGTCGATTTCCACACCACGGCTGTATGCTTTTTCAGTGTTGTAAGGAAAATAGTCGTAGGTAGATCCGGAAGGGCGGAGAAATGTTTCAATCGGATCGGTAAAGGATTTGTAAAATCCAGCTATCGAAATCATTTCACCCTGATTGGGATACCACTCGTATCGCAGGTCATAGTTTTGAATATACGCGCTTTTCAATCCGGTATTTCCATATACAATGGCAAAAAGCTCAAAGTCCTGATAATCGAAAGGAGCCATTTCACGAAACTCTGGCCGGTTTACCGTTTTGCCATAAGAAAGGCGGAAAAGGTTCTTTTCGTTGATGTTGTATGTTACGTTCACCGACGGGAATATATCCACAGTGTCGCGCGAGATGGGCGTTTTGTCGGCACCTTCGGTTTGTTCAAAGAAGTCGGTGATTTCGCGGCTCCAGTTTTCTGCCCGCACACCTCCGTAGATATTCAATTTTTTGGTTACCGGAATATTTAAAGCGATGTATCCGGCTTTCATTTCATCGGTAGCCGTGTAACTGTCTTTGGCGCGGGTGTTGTCGCGGTACGACAAACCATGCTGTGTGTAAGGTGTTGTGCGGTCGAAAAAGAAATTTTCAGGAGCAAAAATGTCTTTTACCGGATTTGCAAAAATATCGGGCGGGTTGCGCATGGCCACCACGCCGATCAACCTCGAACCAAATGCGCGTTCCTTGAGTTCGTAAAATCCACCGGTTTTAAATGCCCAGGCGGTTTCGGAACCAAATAATTTAAAGTTGTGGGTGAAATCCAGTTTCGCATCATTGGCGGTTTCCTTCATATCGATCCAAAGTCGTCCGGCATAATAAGGGTTTGGCACGTTTTGTACCCGCAGATAGTATTGCTGATATTGCTCGCTGGTTTCGTCGTTTATTTGCACAAACATTAAGCGGCGGTTGTCAGGTTGTTTTTTGTTGGTCAGCGAATATCCCAACATCCACGCAAGTTTGCTCCGTTCTTTGTTAAAGGTTTGTTCTCCTGAAAGCTGGCCTGAATAAACCAACCGGCTTTCGTATTTGAGGTCAAACATTTCAAGGATCTCTCCGTTGTCTGTGCGGATTCCGTTACGCTGTGAGTTGGACTGTATGCCTGATTGGTTCAGGAAATTCCTGAATTCAAGTTTCTGGTTTTTCCCGTAAATTACGTTCCAGTTGTGAATCAATCCGGTTTTGAATTCCCTTTTCGAAAGCTGATCCGTAAAATCGAAATCCAGATTCGTTCTGTTTAGTTCATTGTCAAATTCAAGATATTCAGTGCGTTGTCTTTCGGTAAAACTGCTGGAGTTTCCATAGCTTAGTGAAGTAATGTTGCCAAACGAAACTTTGCCAATTAAAAAACGACGTTGCAAGGTGGCAGAAAAGCTCTGATCTAAAAAGGGTGATTTCGTGGATGTTTCCCAGTTATTCTTGAAAAGGGAGGAAATTGCATTTATTTGATCAGTTTTTTGAATATACTCATCGGCATTTGGCCAAACATACAATGACGCAAAATCCTGACTGTTTGGAACTCTGGAAGGGATTGCCCGCGAGCCATCGTCCCAGCCCAACCAATCGGTTTTGCTTGCGTCGTGTGTCAGGAAATCGCTGTTGAAAGAAGCATTTTGAACATATTTTGTTCCGTACGAAAAACTAAAACTATTTTCGTCCGCAACATTTTTTGTACGGATATCGATGACAGCGCCGGCAAAATCGGCAGGCAATTCAGGTGCAGGACTTTTATAAATCAGAATATTGTCGATCAGTCCGCTGGGGATGGCATCGAACGAAAATGCCCGTTTGTCGGCTTCAAAACTGGGAGCCGTTGCGCCGTTCAGCATTACAGAATTGTACCTTTCAACCAACCCACGCACAATCACAAAACGCCCGTCGGTAATGGTGATTCCCGGAACGCGACGGATTACTTCAGCGGCATCTTTGTCCTGCGATTTGCTGATTTGCTGTGCGGTAATCCCGCTTACAATAAGGCTTCCGGCCTTAAGGTTCGAAAGCATCGAAACCTCGGTATTATCGCGGCGTTTGGCAACAATCTGAACTTCATCAATGTCAATCGAAGCAGGTTTAAGTTCAATATTAACGATGCTTTCAGCTCCATCGCCAACCTCTGCCCGAATAATCTGATTGTCGTATGAGATGTAAGAAATCACAAGGTTGTAGGATCCTTTGGTAACTTTTTCTATCAGAAAATTTCCGTCAAAATCGGAGATGGCTCCGGTTGTCGTTCCCTGAAGCACAACAGTGGCGCCGATCAGGGTTTCTTTTGTGTTTGCGTCGGTAATCGTTCCTTTGATTGTCCCATTTTGGGCCATTCCCGAAACTGAAACAATCATCCAGACAGCAATCAGCAATAATCTCTTTATGTCCATTCAAAAATCGCGTTTATTATAAATTGGCTTCTTTGTTAAAGCCCTTTTATCCGATACTATCGGTTATTAATAATGGCGCTAAGGAATGGGTTAATAGTTACAGAACGATTAATAAATATTTACGGTACGGTTACATTTCAATAACAGGATTGTAATAAAATTTGGCAACTAAATGAATATCAATGTAATAATGTAGTTTTCAAGGAAACATTGGGAACTTTTGAAATTACAGTTAGATTAAGCTGTTGCCTGAAAAACGTTTTGGGGAATGAAGTTTGGATTTTAAAGTTCGCTGATCCTGAACCGGGAAAAGTTGCAGATTTCTGTGTTCCCGTGTAAACAACAAACCCTGAATCCAGTATTCCGGGTTCAGGGTTTGTTGTTTTATATTCCTTTATTTGATAGGTCACCCTCGCGAGGGCAAAACCAACAATTAAAACACTGCTTTAACTATCTTTCGGGTATTGTCAGAAACTCCGTAGGTATATATGTGAAGGCTCGGAACCTTGTTTTCTATCAAATCTTTCGACTGATAAATGGCCCATTCAGTTCCAACCACTTTCGCGTCGTCGTCGGTTTTGCATTTGAGCAGTTCGGTGGTCAGTTCTTTCGGAATGTCAATACTGAACAATTTTGGCAGAACGGTCAGTTGATTTTTCAGGTTGATCGGTTTAATTCCCGGGATTATCGGCACCTGAATGCCAATGGCGCGGCAACGATCAACAAAATCGTAGTATTTGCGGTTGTCGAAAAACATCTGTGTTACAATGTATTCGGCCCCTGCTTCCACTTTTTGTTTCAGGTATTGAAGATCAATGTCAGCATTCGGCGCTTCGAAATGTTTCTCCGGATAACCAGCCACACCAATGCAGAAGTCCATCGGCGCCGTGTTTTTTAAATCCAGTTCAAGATATTTACCCTTGCGCAGATCCACGATCTGTTCAACCAGCTGATTTGCGTTTGAATGTCCGTTTGGATCCGGCCTGAAAACATGTTCGCCTTTGTTGCCGTCGCCGCGCAATGCGAGCACGTTCGAGATACCCATAAAGTTGAGGTCGATCAACACATGCTCGGTTTCGCTCTTCGAAAAGCCACC
>DAITNH010000273.1:0-7476 GCA_036834745.1 Prolixibacteraceae bacterium | reverse complement strand
TCGCTGAAAGAATCCGAATCGCAAAGTTTTTGCTGATCGAATTGCATGATTGAACGAAACCGGATTCTGAAGTTGAAGGATGCTTATTTCAATTGAATTAACTTCTGTTTACCCGAGTTTCGTTGAATAAAAAGAATTGCAATTTCATTAAAAATATTTGCCTGATCGAGATTACAGCAATGTCCGCTGTTTTTGATTATTTCGAGTTTTGCATTTAGCTGTCTTTTCACCAGATCAGTTACCATCGGCAAAAACATATGGTCACCGTCGCCCATCAGGTACAATACCGGAGCTGATGGTTCCCTGCGAATAAATTCGTTAAGATTGGTTTTTATTTCCCTCGACATTTTCATCCACCTGCCGAATTCCTTTTCGCCAAGCTTAATTGCTTCCCTGATAAAGATATTCCTTGATTCGCGGTGTCGGCGGAGAGGCATCAGAATTCGTGCATTGAGCCGGTAAAGCCACATATACGGCAATACTGAATTCAGAATTTTGGCCATGCTGATAAGCACTTTTAGCGTTTTATTGAACTGAATAATAGCCCCGCCAAGAATAATCGACTCTGCCCTACCGGGAGCAAGTTTGTCGATGGCCCGAATTACAATGCACCCAAGCGAAATACCAACCAAATGTGCTTTCTGGATTTGGAGATGATCCATAATCTGAATTACATCGAGTGCTATTTCATCGAATGAATAATCAGCATCAAGCGATGGATTTTCCTGTTTCGACTTACCATGACCGCGCAAATCAACCAAAAGAACATTGAAGTGTTTTTTAAATTCTTTCAGCTGGCGAAACCATACTCCATTGCTGCCTCCTGCGCCATGCACAAAAACAACCCATGTTTTGGATTTCTGATGTATAAATTTGCGGTGATAAATCATTGTAACATATTAGCCTCCAAAATCATCAAACAAAACGTTCTCATCCGGTACGCCCAAATCATACAGCATCTTGTTAAGTGCGCTGTTCATCATAGGTGGACCGCAGAGGTAGTAATCAATTTCTTCCGGCTCTTCATGTTTACTTAGGTAATTATCGTAAATTACCTGATGGATAAAACCTTTGTAACCTGTCCAGTTATCTTCGGGCATTGGATCTGACAATGCAAGATGGAAAGTGAAATTAGGGAATCTATTTTGTATATCCATGAATTGATCGTAGTAGAACACTTCTCTCCACGAACGTGCACCATACCAGAAGGTTACTTTCTTTTTGGTTTCTTTTACCGTGTGGAACAGGTGAAATAAATGCGAGCGCATTGGAGCCATACCGGCACCACCACCAATAAACATCATTTCGTTATCGTTCTTTTTTAGGAAAAATTCGCCGTAAGGACCTGAAACCATCACTTTATCACCTGGCTTACGCGAGAAAATAAATGACGAGCAAATTCCGGGATTTAATTTCTGGAAACCACCATTTACACGGTCGAAAGGTGGAGTTGCAATACGAATATTTAGCATTACAATGTTTCCTTCAGCAGGGTGGTTTGCCATTGAATAAGCACGGAAAGTAGGCTCAGGATTCTTCATCTGGAGATTAAACATTCCAAATTTCTCCCATTCAGGACGATACTCGTCACCAATTACCATGTCCTTGAAATCAACGTCAATTTTTGGAACGTCAATCTGAATGTATCCACCCGATTTGAAATCGAGTATTTCTCCTTCAGGAAGTCTAACCACAAACTCTTTTATATAGGTAGCAACATTGTTGTTTGAAACAACTGTACATTCCCATTTTTTGACGCCCAATATTTCCTGATGGATGTGCAGGCTAATATCTTCTTTCACTTTCACCTGGCAAGCTAACCGCCAATGTTCCTGCTGTTCCTTTCGGGTAAAGAACCCGGTTTCAGTAGGAAGGATTGACCCGGCGCCTGAATCAATCTGGCAACGGCACATTCCGCAGGTTCCACCACCTCCACAAGCCGATGGCAACAATACTTTGTTATTTCCGAGTGTCGTTAAAAGAGTATTCCCCGGTTCTGTTTCAATAACTTTATATCCGTCATTGATACTAACTTTAACAAGCCCTTTGGGAGTAAGTTTTGTCTTAACGTACAAAAGCATTCCGACCATCAGGATTATTGCCAAAAGGAAAATGACTACACTGGCCAGGACAACTGTCGTTTGAGAAGCTAAAAATATCATCGTTATGATTGTTTAATTCAAATTAAAGTTTAATCCCCATAAAACCCATGAAAGCCAGGCCCATCAGCCCTGTAATAATAAACGTGATGCCCAGGCCTCTTAATGGTGCCGGCACCTGCGAATATTGTATTTTTTCACGAATTGCTGCAATACTGATTATTGCAAGAAACCATCCAAATCCAGACCCAAATCCGTAAACAGTTGCCTCGCCCACAGTGTCGAAAGCTTTTTGTTGCATAAATAAAGATCCCCCCAGAATGGCGCAGTTCACAGCAATCAACGGCAGGAAAATACCAAGTTGAGTGTAAAGAACTGGTGCAAATTTTTCAACGACCATCTCAACCAGCTGAACCATCGAGGCGATTACAGCGATGAACATGATGAAGCTTAAAAAGCTTAGGTCAACAGTTTCAAATCCGGGACCCATCCATGCCAGGGCGCCATCCATGAGCAAATATTTCTCCAGCAAATAATTCACAGGCAGGGTAATAACCTGAACAAAAATAACTGCCAACCCAAGGCCGGTTGCCGTTTTTACTGATTTCGATACAGCCAGGAAAGAACACATGCCCAAGAAATAGGCAAAAACCATGTTCTCAATAAATACTGACTTAACGAACAGATTTAATAAATTCTCCATATCGTTTTAATTTTTATTCAGTTATTTTTCCTGAAGTTTACTATTTCTGCTGCGCTGTATCCAAATGATTACACCAACAGTAATCAATGCCATTGGTGGAAGAATCATCATCCCGTTATTGGAATAAAATCCACCGTTGGCGATGTACCAGCTTTCAGGAATGATACGAAAGCCCCAAAGAGTACCTGATCCGAGCAGTTCACGAAAGAATGCAATGATAATAAGGATTAAACCATAACCGGCACCATTCCCAATACCATCGAGAAATGAAGGCCAGGGTTTGTTCGCTAAAGCAAATGCTTCGAGTCGTCCCATCAGGATACAATTGGTGATAATCAATCCGACAAAAACCGAAAGTTGTTTACTCACGTCGTAAACAAAGGCTTTCAGAAATTGGTCAACAATAATTACCAACGCGGCAATTACTACCAACTGAACAATGATTCGGATACGGTTTGGAATTGTATTCCGGAGCAATGAAATAATAACATTCCCGAATGCAACCACTACAGTTACCGATACCGCCATTACAAAGGCCGGTTTTAACTGGGCGGTAACAGCTAAAGCAGAACAGATACCAAGTACCTGAACCGTAATGGGATTGTTGCTGCCGATAGGGCCGGACAGCAGACTTATATTTTTCCTTGAAAATAATGCTTCGCTCATCTTCTATTGTTTTTTCTTGGTGAAAAATGCTTTGTAGGTAGTGAAATCGTTCAGCAACATCGTCTGAAGTCCTTTACTTGTAATGGTTCCTCCTGAAATACCATCAACTTTGTGCTCTGCCGGAGCCGTTTCACTTGATTTTGCGACAATAATAGAAACTAAATTTCCACTGGCATCAAAAATAGTTTTCCCTTTAAATGGCTTCTGAAAAGCACTTGTTGATATTTCTGCCCCTAACCCAGGCGTTTCTCCGGCATGTGCGAAAACAGCTCCGTACAAAGTGTTCATGTCATCGTTTACGGCAACATACCCCCAGATTGGACCCCATAGACCGGCTCCGTACACAGGCAAAATATATTTTGTTCCTTCATCGGTTTTACATTCATAAACAGGAAGTTTTCTGTCTGTTTCCGGCTTTGCTCTTTCCGACTTTAAATCGATGTCAAAAGCATTTCCTTCAATTTGTTCGCCTGAAAAATCTACAATGTAGGACTGCACAATCCTTTCAGCATAAATTGACTCAGCATCTGCAAAGGTACTGGCAATTCCTACCGAAGCAAGAATATTCTGTTTCTTTTCAATGTCGATGTTTTTTTGCTGGGCTGGCTTTAGCTTTAGTGCTGTTATGGCAAGGATTGCTGCAACAAGGATGACCATTGCTGAGGCATATATAAAAGTATATTTATTCCCGTTCGTATCCATTTTTCTGAATTTTATCGTTTAGGCGTTAACTTTGACTCGTTTCAACCGCTTTTTGATGCTTCCTTCAACAACATAGTGGTCAACCAGAGGTGCAAAGGTGTTCATAAGCAAAATGGCAAGCATCATTCCTTCAGGATAGGCAGGGTTTACAACCCGAATTAGAATAGCCAGAATTCCAATCAGAAAACCATAAATCCATTTTCCTCTTTCCGTTTGCGATCCCGATACCGGATCGGTTGCCATAAACACAGCTCCAAACGCAAAACCTCCGATGATGAAATGTTCCCAAAAAGGAAGTGCCATATAGGCATTACTGCCTGCAAATGAATTCAGGATCAATCCCATTACAGCTCCTCCGGCAAAGGTTGAAAGCATTATTTTCCAACTGCCAATTCCGGTTATAATTAAGATCGCAGCACCAATTAAAATCGCTAATGTTGAGGTTTCTCCAATTGAACCGGGAATTAATCCGATAAACGAATTCCAGACATCAATGTTTGGGTGACCTGCTGCGGCTTCGGCCATTGGAGTTGCACCCGAAAAACCGTCGATAGCTTGTTTGCCACCAAGACTCACCCAGACCGAATCGCCCGACATTTGGCTTGGATAGGCAAAGAACAAAAATGCCCTCGCTACCAATGCCGGATTCCAGATGTTCATTCCTGTTCCACCAAATACTTCTTTCACAAATACAACCGCAAATGCTGTTGAGATGGCGACCATCCAAAGTGGTGTATTTATAGGCATAATCATTGGTATGAGCATACCTGAAACCAAAAACCCTTCCTGTATTTCATGTCCGCGGTATTGTGCAAAAATAAACTCAATGCCCAATCCGACAATGTATGAAACCATGATAACAGGCAATACCCGCAAGAATCCGTATAGGAATATTTCCATAAAACCCACACCCGACAATTCGCCCACTGCGGCAAAATGCTGAAAACCGGTATTGTACATACCCATCAGTAATGCAGGAACCAAAGCTAAAACCACCAATCCCATCGTACGTTTTAAATCGATGTAATCGTGGATGTGCGACCCGCTTTTTGATGTGTTTTTCTGAACGAAAAACAAAGTAAACACGCCATCATGAACCGAATGGAGCCATTGGTACTTAGCTCCTTTCTGAACGTATGGCTTGGTATTTTCGAAGAATTTTTGTATAAATTTCATGCGTGTTTTTTTTCAAATAAACTGTTATCCCAATTCTTTCATCATCAGGTCTAATCCCTGACGAACAATGTTCTGAACTTTTACTTTGGAAGTGCAGGCATATTCGCACAAAGCAAGGTCTTCTTCAACAATCTCGTATATCCCCAACTGTTCCATTTTGTCAATATCATTGGCTAGAATGGCTTTCAGGAGGTAAACCGGAAGTATATCCATCGGGAGGTATTTTTCGTATTGTCCTGAAAGAACAAAAGCTCGTTCTCCACCATGCAAATTGGCATCCAAAACATATGATTTCTTGGGGAACAATTTCGAGATGAAAGTTTTACTTGCTGTAAATTTATTGAACCCGGGATCGGCCCAACCCATAAATTCGTATTTATCGCCTTCAGGAATAACAGTCAGTTGGTGGTCGAAGAAACCAAGAAAATCATCATGCTCAACCAATGTACCAGTAAGAACATTACCACTTATAAACCGTTCGTTAACGTCTTTTTTTGTTTTATTCGCCAAAAGACCCTCAAGACAAGCGCCATGTATTGTTGGATAATATTTTGGAGCATCCACTTCAGAACCAGTTAGCGCGATAATCTTACTCATATCTATCTTGCCCGTTTCAAACAAACGACCGATGAAAAGCACATCAGGCAGATTGATGGTCCATACGATTTCACCTTTATTGATTGGTGATACCTGATGGATCTGAATTCCCACAACTCCAGACGGATGCGGCCCTGAAAAAATGTTGGTTTCTACGTTTTTCAACTGCCCAAAAAATCCTGCATTTCCATCAGGAAGTCCAAGGAATACTTTGCCATCAGTAAGCTTTGCCAAAGCATTGATCCCTGTTTGCAGCATTTTTTCCTGCCCTTTCATGATGAATGAATAATCGGGGGCCAAAGGTGCGCTATCGAAACATGAGATAAAAATATTTTTGGGGACATCGGCAGTCTTTGCCAATATTCCATAAGGACGTTGCTTCAGAAAAGGCCACAATCCGCTTTGCAGCAATTGCGTTTTAACCTGCTCGCGTGAAAGAGAAGATGGGTCTGCCTTGGAAAATACCAGACTTTCCATCTTTCCATCTGATTCAACTACAATTTCAAGGATTTTTCGACGCTCGCCGCGATTAATGGCCTTTACAGTGCCGCTTACGGGCGATGAAAAGAGGATGTCAGGATGATACTTGTCGAAAAACAAGGCATCACCGGCTTTAACCTGCATGTCCGCTTTCACTTTTAGTTTTGGGGTCAATCCCGGAAAATCGGTGGGTTTGAGGGCAACAGTCCTGATCTGCGAAACCGATCCTAAAACTGCTTCAGCACCCCCTTTTAACCGGATATCCAGTCCGCGTTTTAATTTGAAATGCTTTGACATTGTATTCCCTAATTATTAAGTGATTTATAGGCTGGCAAAAGTAAAAAATTTAAATACTTTTCCCAATCTTTGTTGTTGAAACTTATATTAATTGAAATATTTATATACTTGGTAGCGTTATCAGGAAAGATGGTTTTTATCTGTTTTTTGATATAAATCAACTTTCAGGTAAAATCGGGTAAAAAACTATCAAAAATGATCAGAAAAACAGTGCTTTTAGCATCACTCTTAAGTATTATCTTAACGTTAAATTCGTGGGCGGTACAGAAGGCTGAAAAGTATTACTACCAGAATGCCGTTTACAGGGAAGGAATAAGATCAGTCCAGTTTTTCAGAGACGGAAACGAACTTTCGAACCCGGTAATTGAGCTTGGAAGTGACGTGAAGCTTGTTCTTAAATTTGATGATCTTACTGAAGATGTCAGCCAATATTCCTACACGATTATACATTGCGATGCCAACTGGAACGAATCGTACATTCAGCAGAGCGAATATATCTCTGGGTTTCCTGATAATCCGGTGAGCGATTATGCCATGAGTTTCAACACTACCGTGAAGTTTGTAAATTACCAGCTACGGATTCCGAATGAAGAGTGCACTCCAAAATATTCGGGCAATTATGCAATGGTGGTTTTTGCAGAAAACAACCGTGAAGACCTTGTTCTGATTCAACGTTTTTATGTGGTGGAGCCATTGGTCAGAATTGAAGGATTGGTAAAAAAAGCCACTTTCGATCCATTTAACGGGGATAACCAG
>DAITNH010000272.1:0-7514 GCA_036834745.1 Prolixibacteraceae bacterium | reverse complement strand
GATAGTAACGATCAGGATATTCATACTCATTTTAGACGAAAATAAATATTGAATTGCCGGTGAAATTAAGCTGCCAATTCCTGCAATAAACGTTGCAATCAGCATTGAAAGGGCAATCCTCTCAATGGTGATGGGGTAGGGTATTTCATTCTGATCTTTTTCGGCAGCCTCCAAATTTTCAACTTTTGGCTTTGCAAAAAAACTGGCCAAATACTTAAAGGATGGAATGGCGAACAACATGAGGATATATGCGTTGGCAGCAAAGTTGTCAACTGCGATGGTTGCCGAAAATAGGGGATGCGTGCTGAAATTCAGGATTTCGCCGGTTGCGATAAAATTCATACTGCCACCAATCAGCGTTGCCACAATTATTCCTGCGGCATTTCCTGAATCCGCTCCAAGATCAATAAAATAAAACGCAAGAAAACTCCCGAGAACTACTCCCAAAGCACCTATCAGAAAGGCGACCAATAATTTTCCGCCTTCTCTGATTATCCTCATTAAATTCGATCCCATTAACATTAATGGGATCGAAAGAGGTATAAAATAGCTGAAAATAAGATCGTAAACTTCGACCTTAATTTTGGGATTGGATGCCACCGGAACGACTCCCGACATGGATAAAACTGACATTACAATCATGGTGACCAGAATCCCGGATACCTTTCCGAACCATTTTTTATGTTCCGACCAAATTCCGAGTGCAGCCGCACCAACAATCACCGCGAAAAGTACCAGATGATTTTCCGGAGTTATCAACGACATAACTAAAATTTCAGGCTGCTAAGATAATTATGCTTGTTCTTTTCTAAATAATACTTAAAGTTTTTTCAAGCCAATACGCGATAAGTAACTGCTCTTGGCCAACTTAGGATCTGCATCGAGTGCAATGTAAATTATTGTTTTGATATCAATTACAACTGCCTGCATTTTTGTTAAATCAGGCGAAGTATAGCTATTTGGTTTCTTTTCGTACATACAATGTTACCTTTCAATTAATGAGATTATTAACGGGAAATTTATAAGCGGCAAATATAGCCATAAATACCGGGAATTTCAGACTTTAGAAATTATAAATGAAATTCGAATCATTTTTTATTTGATTAGAGATGATAGTCCAATTATTAAAGCGTACATTGCAAGGATTAATTTTAATTCATATTATGAACAACGGAACAGTAAAATTTTTTAATGATTCAAAAGGATTTGGATTTATTAAAGACGCAAATTCGTCAAAAGAATATTTTGTACATTCATCTGGACTTAAAGATAGTATCAGAGAAAATGATGAAGTAACTTTTGATTTGGAAGAAGGAAAAAAAGGAATTAATGCGGTAAATGTTAAGCTTGCATAGTTTCTAATTTATAAACATTTAAAAGTTTAAGCCCTACGTTTTACGTGGGGCTTTTTTTTATAACTTTTTCCTGGCAACCAGTGGATATTAAAACAAAATTTCAAATTTTAAAAAATCACAATTATTTATTTTTCAACGTAATTGTCAATATTTTTTCGTAAATTTTATTGATTTTTCATCCGATGATTTATCAGATCAGATCAATACACTGATTGGTTGGTTTATTGATTTTTTATAACCTGAATTAAAATGAAAAACAAAGGCTTCCTCTGGCAATTCATAATTCTGGCTTTACTGTTTTCTGGTTGTGCAGGCACCCGGCTGATAAAGACTTCCATGAATACCGGAATGATAAATACGCTTAAAAGCAATAGAAATTCCATCAAAATTCATGTGAATGACGGAGGGCTGTATGTCTTAAATAACTGGAGCATAAATCCTAAAGCAGATACAATTAAAGGCTTTGGCGAATATTACAATTATCAAAGGGATTTGGTAAATTTTAGATTGTACAATAAATCTGCAGGAATTATCAGGGCAGAAAGTTTCCAAATACCCAGCGATAAAATCACATTGATTGAGACAAGTACAATTACAGCAAACATGGGCAACTTTGCTGCAATTACAATCGTGGGCGTTCCAATGTCGATTTTTGCAATTTATTGCATTACAGATCCCAAAGCTTGCTTTGGTTCCTGTCCTACATTTTATGCCCGCAAAAATGGCAACTGGAACATGATGGCTGAAGGATTTTCATCGAGCATCGCACCTTCGTTCGAAAAAAAGGACATCGACATGTTGTACTGGGCAGATGTTCCGGAAGACACATTTTCGTTGAAACTGACAAACGAAGCGCTCGAAACCCATGTTCTCCGATATGTAGATTTACTTGCATTTCCTGAATCGGGCGGCGATAAAGTATTTGCCACTGAAAGCGGACAGTTTTACAGAACCTCAGAAATTATTTCTCCTGAAAGTTGCATGGCAGAGGAGGGCGAATGCCTGAACCTGATTAAAGACATGGATCGTAAGGAACGTTTTTGTGCCACAGATCCTAAAAATCTGGCAAAAAAAGAAGAAATTATTTTGAGCTTCGATAACAATTCAAATAGTGACTTGGGATTATTGATTGGCTCAAAACAAACCTTGCTGACTACCCATTTATTTTATCAGGTAATGGCCTATACCGGAAAACATTACGGATCAATGGTTGCAGAATTTGAGAATGGAAATACCTACCTTAAAAAGCAGATTCAAAAACTATGGGATAAATTGGGTGGAATAGAAATCTTCCTTCAGGACGAGAATAAAAACTGGGAAAAAGTGGATGAAATAGACGAAATGGGGCCAATTGCTTCCGACATTCATTTGGCAAAACTGCCTTCAGGAAAACAGGAAAAAGTTACAATTAAACTTAGGATGACAAAGGGACTGTGGCGTATTGATTACCTGGCGCTTGCAAGCATAATAGGAGAGGAGACTCCTGTCAGGTTGAAGCCTGACTTGGTTTTGAAGGATGACAGTATTTTGATAGCGATGCCCTGAAAAGGTTAAAAGAAGAAGAAAATCCGCTGATAACGCTGCCAGGCGACAAATATGAACTGAAATATAAATTACCCAATGATTGCAATTCTCAATTTTTCCTTGACACAAAAGGATATTACATCGAATGGATGCGAGAAGAATGGCTGGCTGAAGAAAATTTGAGAAAAGCAGCCTTTGCATTTCAGTTTCCGGGCTTGTTTATGCGAAAAGCAGCGCCGGAATTCAAAAAAGCAGAACCTTTAATGGAGAAAATATTTTGGGAGAGCAGATATGTCAGACAATAAAAAAACATGGATTGTATTGCTTGCAGGTTTGTTTCTTGTTGCCTGCCAAACGATGTATGTTCCTGATGCCTATAATTTTTCGGTAAAGGAAAGTAAGGTCAATCCTTATGGGTACTGGACAGTTGTGACTTTTAAAGCAGATCCGGAAAAACTTGCACCTGAAATGGTTGCAGGTGAGCTCATCTGCATTGATTCGGACACCCTTTATTTATTAGAAAGCGACAGCCTTGTATGGCCAATATATGCCAGATCAGTTGTTAAGGCCGAATTATTTACACACAAGAACCAGACAGGAACTTATGCCGCGCTGTCTTCTCTTTTATTGGTTCCGAATATTATTGGGGCTTTAACAAATGTGGAAGAATATGGAGGCGGATTCTTAGCCATTGGAATACCCACCGCCTTGATTGGGCTTTCGCGTGTATTGGCTGAAAGCAAATCGCACGATAACATTTTAGTCTATCCTGAGAAAAACAGACTTGAAAATTTCAAACTTTATGCACGCTTTCCTGCCGGAAAACCTGAAAATGTTGATTTCAATCAGCTTACATTAAAAAGATCTTTCTGAAAAATCCGGTAGCGCTTATAAATCATGCCGCCCTGTTTCTCCATTTCAGCCCTGACTTTTACATTCGATTCAAGCTCTAAATGGCTGTCAATAAATTCGAATCCAGCTTTACGCGCCGATTCTATCATATCCAAACCCATCAGAACATCAATTCCGAGTCCGCGGTATTTTTCATGAATTCCACCAATCAGTAAATCAAGTTGTTTGCTTTGCTCTTGAGCCTGAATGATCTTTAAAAAGCCAAAAGGGAAAAGGCGTCCGCCTGAGGCAATAATCCCCTTTGAAATATTGGGCATGGCGATCGTGAACCCAACTACTACACCATCATATTCAACCACTTTCACAAACCGGGGATCCAATGCCGGAAGATAATGCTGGGCGAGTTTTTTCATCTCTTCTTCATCAAGTTGCGAATAACCCCGTATTCCTGAAAAGGTTTCATTGAACAGTTTCAGAACCGGCAAAATGTAATTTTTCATTTCTTTGGCCGACCTGAAATTCACTTTTCTAATATGCTGGTTTGCCAGTACTTTCTGATGGATTCGCTGATAAAAGTCAGGAACATTTTTTTTGATCGGGATCTTGTAAACGACAAGGTCTTCTTCTTTAACGTATCCTTCTTTTTCAAGCAAAAGCAAGATGTATTCGAAATTTTGGTATGTGGTAATTGCAGGAGAATAATTAAATCCTTCAACGATAAATCCCATCGGATCATGGTAATTCATCCCAAAAGGACCGATTATTTTGGTAAGTCCCTGCGCCATTGCCCAATTCTCAATGTACCGTAACAATTCATGTGCAACGGCAGAGTCATCAATACATTCGAAATGTGAAAATCTTGCTGTCATTTCATTGTTGGCCGAATTATGTCTTAGGTTATTTATGCCCATTATCCGCCCAACAAGTTCATTTCCGCGGTAGGCAAGCGCAAGGATAGTATTGCAATAGGAAAAGGCAAGGTTTTGTTTGTTGTCAAAATAGTTCCATTCATCCCGGTAAATGGGCGGAACCCAATTCTGACGCCCTTTGTGCAATTGTGCGGGAAGCATGATAAATTCCCTCAGTTGCTTTCTGGTTTCAACAGTCTTAATTTGCAATTCTTCCATCAGGAGAGTATCGATTGGTTGTGCTTCATAAAAGTGATAGGTCCTCCAAGCAAACGGTATTCATCGAGCCGGCACGAGTTGATGAGTTTTCCCTGATATGGCATGAGGTTGATGCAACCATCGCACAGATTTGGTTTGCCTTCGATTATTTCGAATGGCTGCTGAAGGATCAGCGCCTGAATATGGATTCCTTCGAACAGCCGAAGCGGATTCCGGAGAATTGCCAAAAGATATTTTTTCAGTGCGCTCCTGAGTTTTCTATCAAAAAATGCCATAAAAAAGATTGTCCGACCGGGATCGGGAATGATGGCATCGTACCTGCCGTTGAAAACATGGTAAAGCAGTTGGTAAATCTCTGCCGTCTTTGGGCCGGCAACTCCATAAATTCGATTTTTTGAACCGACATTTACAGTCACCAGGTATTTAAAGGTATCCTCATTTGGAATTCCGTTGAGATAGGCCGCCGGATAAACATCATCAAAATTCCGGGAAAGTTCGTCATGAAGGTCAATGGTGGAAATGTTTATTTCATGTTCAGATCTGATGTTTCCGGTCAGCAATTTTGGATTTATTTTTTGCCCGTTGACCAGCATATCCAAAGATTCATCATCGGGAATTCCCCTGTAGGTAATGAGCGACAGGTGATTGGCTTTGTGTATGTTGGCCCGAAACCATTTGACGATATCATTGATTTGTTCGAGGTTCGACCGCCTGACCGTCAGATTAAAGCCGCATTTGATTTTTCCTGCTTTGTAAACCATATCGGTCAGCCGCTGCCGGAGTTCGTTCATCTCTTGCTCGGTTTTGTCCATCCATCCGGGGCGGTTCTGCCCGCTGTCGGCATGAAAATAAAATTGAAACAATCCCGCTTTCTTCAACTGCAAAAGCAAATCCCAGGTCAGTGTTTCGCCGTTCGACAGAATTATTGGCTTCAACTTAAGCGATGAAATGTACCTCACCGTTTCCACAATTTCAGGATAAAGCAGGGGCTCACCTCCGGAAATGCATATCCTGCTGCAATTTAGCTGTTCGCGGCACAGCAGAACCTCTTTCTTTATTTCCTCGATCGGTCGGTGACCGGTCACATTGTTTTTGCGGAAACAGCCCGGACAACTGAGATCGCAAATATCAGTCACCTCGATCCATGCACCCGGATTATCCGTTGCTGACCATGGAAATCGGAAAAGGTCATTTCGGTTGAAGTTCATTTGCTGGATATTAAATTCTGTTTGATGGCCACCACCGGTTCTCCGAACAATCGGTATTCGTCCAACTGGCATGGGTTGATAAGTTTATTCCCGAAAACCATCGGGTTGATGCAATGATCACATGCATTCTTTTCACCTTTAACGAATTCAATTGGTTGTTGAAGGATCAACGATTGAATGTATGTTTTTTGGAAGAGCGCTGACGGATCTTTCAGAAATATTTTGAAGAAATTGAAGAAAGCCAATCGAACTTGCCGGTCGAAGAGTGACAGAAAGAAAATCTTTTTTCCGATGGCCGGGTTGTCGGCATAAGAAAGATATTTTCCGTTGATCAGATGATAAAAAACCTGAGACAATTCCATCGACTTTGCACCGAGGAAACCAAAAGATTTTTTTACGGAGCCGATGTTCACAAAAAACAGGTATTTGTTCGTCTCCGGAAGGGCTGTTCCGTTAATGTAGGCGCAGGGAAAGTATTCAGGAAAATGACTTCTAAGATTATCAAACATATCTTTTGTGGTAATTTCAACAGCTTCATTGTCAGCGTATGTGCTGAACATGCTTTTGGCTGAAATGTGCTTGTCCCCTGCATAAAACCCGTTCCCAACCTGTGGTTTTACTGCGCGGAATGCGATGAGGGAAAGGTGCTGCACTTTTTGTCTGTTCGCCCTGACCCATTCGATGATCGATGGAATTTGTTCAATATTTTCTTGTGCAACGGTAACATGAAAACCACATTGAATCTTTTTGAGCTCATGCAAAATGTCGGCAAAATGCCCGCGAAGTACGTTTAGCTCATTTTCATCTTTTCCTTCCCAGCCTTCGCGTTGCTGGCGTGAATCAACATGAAAATGAATTCGGCTGAGTCCCGCCGATTTCAATTCCTTCGCGAGTGTTCGGGTAAGCAGTTCACCGTTTGACAGGATTAAAGGTTTCATTTTACGCGACTTAATAAACCTGATTACCTCCACGATTTGGGGATATATCAACGGTTCACCTCCGGCAACCACCATCACATCGCAATGGGTTTTCGCCTGACATTCAATAATCTCCGCGCAAATCGTTTCAAAAGAGCGGTCGCCTTCGATCCTGTTCCGATAACAACCGTCGCAATGCAGGTTGCACCGGTCAGTAACTTCGACCCAACCACCCTGATTATCGAACATCGACCAGGGAATCTTGTACATTTTTTTTCTGTCGGGCGCTTCCTGCATTTTATTCTGTTTTAACAATTGTCATTGCTTCTCCAAAAAATCGGTATTCATCGAGGCGACAGGAATTAATCAATTGTCCGTTCCATACCATCATGTTTACGCAATCATCACAAAGATTTACCTTTCCGTTGATGATCTCGTTTGGTTGCTGAAAGTGAATGCTTTGCGCGTAAATACGGTTGAAGAGCGCAAAAGGATTTTTCAAAAGAACCTTAAAAAAAGAAAGAAAGAAAG
>DAITNH010000271.1:0-7533 GCA_036834745.1 Prolixibacteraceae bacterium | reverse complement strand
TTTCCGGCTCGTCTTTGTCTTTACACGAATTCAGAAATAAACCTGCAAATACTACGATCAGGAGTAACCACTTTTTACCATTTAAAACTTTCATCTGTTTA
The DNA here is from genome assembly GCA_036834745.1 of Prolixibacteraceae bacterium. Taxonomy (GTDB): domain Bacteria; phylum Bacteroidota; class Bacteroidia; order Bacteroidales; family Prolixibacteraceae; genus Aquipluma. The sequence continues at coordinate 7,432 of DAITNH010000271.1, read as the reverse complement.
TAATTTGTTTTTTAATTGCCAGATGGAACTCGCCATCGATAATCATGTGTCTGTGTGAGATTATCTCTCATGGCTCGTTTCATATGTTCGATTTTTAAAATTCAATACTTTTAAATCCCAGCTCTTCTGCTGATTTCCGAAGAAATTCACGCGTAAAATAATCAGGATCAACTATTTCATTGTTCCAAATCAGGATGTCAAGGTCAATGTTTCGCGGCCCGTATTTTCTCTGAGTCCGGTCCCTGCCCATCACATCTTCCAACTGTTTCAGATAGGAAGACAATTCTTCAAGTTCCATTTCTGTTTGTATCCTGACTGCCCCATTCGTGTAATCTGGTTGTTCTGTAATTCCGATCGGTTTTGTCTGAACCATTTGTGAAACCTGAAGAATCTGAACATCGGCAGCCAAAAGCCTTAACATCTCCGGAATATGATATCCGGCCTCGATATTTGAACCGATGCCGATAATACAATCATTCATCTTTTTGCCTCCATTTCAAACGAAACCGACTCCGCAAACCGCAAAGCATGTGGCTTGTCAACTTCCACACGAGCCCGGCTTACGAGCGGATCGGACATGATCAGATCCAGAATATTCTTTGTAAGTACCTCCAGCAGCTTGAAACGATTGTTCTGAACCAGATGAATAATTTGCTTGGTGATGGTTTTATAGTTGTAAATTCCAACAGGTTCATCTGCCAGCAATGCTTCCTCCGGAATGTCGGCCTCAATCTCGATATTAATTACAACATCCTGCATATTTGCCAGTTCATCAGGATTAAAACCGATATAAGTGCGCAGCAATAAATTCTTTACGCGAATGAGTGCCATGTATCTTTTTTTAATTTGTTAAACCCAGATTTTCACCGCCATCACAAAACAAAAGCTGTCCGGTTAAATAATCGTTGTTCAGAATATAATCCAGACTTTTCAAAATCGGTTCGAGGCCTCCGGGACGCTTCATCGCAATGTTTTCTGCCAGTTTCCAAAGATAATCATCTCCCTTTTCTTCCGGAGGAAGTGTTAATCCCGGTGCGATTGCATTTACCCGAATATTTGGGCCCAATTCGAGCGCCGTCATTTTTGTCAGTTCCCACAACGCTTTTTTCGACAACGAATAGGCGGCAAAGTTCGATTTGTTGTTAACAATCCGCGTATCCACAAAGTTGATGATGGTTCCTTCTTTTACCAATTGCGCAAAATTACGAATTAGAATAAAAGGCGCCCTGAAATTAACGTTCATCTGATGGTCAAGAAAATCAGCACTCGTACTTACAAAATCGCCCCGATCGAATACCGATGCATTGTTGATCAGCAAATCAACATTGCCCATTTTCTGAATTACTTGCGGAATAAGGTTCTCCACTTCAGAAGAAACATTTAGGTCGGCGCAGAAAAGTTCAAATTTCTGACTGGGAAATGAAGATTTCAATTCATCCTGAAGCAATATTGCATCATCTGCTGATGTATTGTAATGAATTGCGATATTCCATCCTTGTGCTGCAAGATGAAGTGCCATCCCCTTGCCTACCCTTTTGGCAGCTCCGGTTATCAATGCTGTTTTTGTCATACCCTTATAAACACTCAGTCATTCCTGAAGTTCAATTTTTCCCTTTTGACTGACTTCCAACCCTTATGGCAAGATTTTTAATAAAGTCGCCTCTTGATGGAGTGTTGCTATCCGATTTCTTTGCAATAAATACCTCTTTCGGTTCAAAAATAGGAACGCTGTATTTTTTTCCTGTAAGAATGAGCTCAATCTGCTGCAGTTCAGTATTCGTAAATTCTTTGTTTTTGAGTGCTGCAATGTTGTCTTCCAGCTGTTTTACCGAACTGGCGCCAATCAGTACTGAAGTGACCCTCGGATCTTTCATTAGCCAAACAAGTGCCATTTGAGCCAAGGTCTGATCCCTTTGAATTGCAATTTCATTCAACCTTCTAACTTTTTCAATGGCAGGCTCAACCTGCTCTGGCTGAAGGAAACCCCATGATTTAGCGGCTCGTGAACCTTCAGGAATTCCATTCAGGTACTTGTCAGTCAGCAAACCCTGTGCAAGCGGCGAGAAAGGGATACAGCCAATTCCCTCTTTGCCCAGAACATCCATCAAACCTTTTTCAACTCCCCGCTCAAACATAGAGTATTTGGGCTGATGAATCAAACAGGGAGTTCCCAGTTCTTTCAAAATACGCGATGCCTTGAGTGCCAGGTCAGCAGGATAATTGGATATCCCAGCATACAAAGCCTTTCCCTGACGAACTGCATGGTCAAGCGCCATCATGGTTTCTTCAAGTGGGGTATCGGGATCGGGACGGTGCGAATAGAAAATGTCAACGTAGTCGAGCTTCATCCTTTTCAGGCTCTGATTGAGACTTGAAAGCAAACTTTTGCGGCTTCCCCATTCACCGTATGGGCCGGGCCACATCAGGTAACCTGCTTTGGTCGAAATGATAAGTTCATCACGGTAAGGGGCCAAATCTAGTTGCATAATTTTTCCGAAATTTTCCTCGGCTGATCCTGCCGGTGGCCCATAATTATTGGCCAGATCAAAATGGGTAATTCCCAGATCGAAAGCACGGCGACACATGGCGCGTCCGTTTTCAAATTCATCGACTCCTCCGAAATTGTGCCAGAGACCCAACGAAATAGCAGGAAGTTTCAATCCCCATTTTCCGCATTTGTTATAGGTCATTTGGCTATACCGGTTTAAATCAGCTGAGTATTGCATTTTGTATGTTTTAAGTTTTTGTAATTTGTGGTTTATAAAAAGCCAAATTAAGAAATAATGTCTGTTCAATCGTTATCAAACCGAACTTTTTTAAATTAGTAAGGTTCATTCTAATAAAATAACTGACACAATGGATGAAATTGAAAAAAATGTGGGCCCAATTTACATCGTATCGGGCGGTAAAGGTCTTGCCGGAAACAACATGGTTCACTCGTTGCTTATCCAATATCCCAACAACAATGTGCCGGTAGTTATTGTGCCCAATATTCATGAAGAAATACAGTTGATCAAGGTGGTTGAAAAGGCAAAGCAAGAGCAAGGCCTGATAGCCCATACCATGGTGAACCGTAAATTAAGAAATTCATTAAAGAAACTTTGCGAAGAAAATGGGGTAAAACACATCGACTTTATGGGCGAACTTGCCGACTATCTCGATGAAAAACTTCAAATCCCTTCCTTGCAATCGCCAGGACTTTACAGGGAAATCAACCAGCAATATTTCGACCGTATAGAAGCCATCGAATTTACATTGAACCACGATGATGGTTTGCAGCCACAAAAACTGCACAATGCAGAAATTATCCTGACGGGCGTTTCCCGTTCAGGAAAAACACCACTGAGCGTTTATCTGGCCATGTATGGATGGAAAGTAGCCAACATTCCATTGGTGAATGGAATCGATCCTCCCAAAGAATTGTTCGAGGTTGATCCCCGCCGTGTGTTTGGATTGAGCATCAGTTCCGGACATCTGATATCGCACCGGATAAAACGGTTGCTCAGTCTTGGAAATACAGAAAACGCAAATTATGTTGATGAACGCATGGTAGCCAGGGAAATCCGAAATGCCAATTTCATTTTCGAAAAAGGCGGATTTACCATTCTCAATGTATCGAACAAACCGATAGAAACCAGTGCAAACGAAATATTGAATATAATGGCCAACCGGTTTGAATACCGCGGACGAAGACTGGATTCACCATATCCGGATCTGGTAGAAGATTAATGTTTGTCTAACAGGATTAGGTCATTTAAATCATTGCCTGAATAGTTTACCTCTTTTATATATAATTTTTTCGAAGAATTATTACCAATATGATTTCGAAAGAAGAACTTGAAAAACTGTTGCTCGATATAGAAAATTCACGTGTTGAACGAACTATATCAATCACCAATACCGATAAGTTTGGCGAAGCTATTTGTGCGTTCTGCAACGATTTCCCTGACAAACAAAAGGCAGGTTACCTGATCATTGGTGCAAAAGATAACGGTACTTGTTGTGGATTAAAGGTAACTGATGAAATACAGTTAAACATTGCAGCCATTCGTTCCGATGGTAACATACAACCACAACCAGCCATGGCCATCGAAAAATTCACTTTCCCTGATGGCGATTTGTTGGTTGCCGAGGTACAACCATCCAATTTTCCACCAGTTCGGTACAAAGGCAAAATCTGGATTCGGGTAGGCGCTCGCAAAGCTATTGCAAACGAAGCCGAAGAAAAAATACTATACGAAAAACGGGCAGCCAACATCAAAACTTTCGATGCCATGCCCTGCACTGGCGCAACCATTGACGATTTAGACATTAAACTGTTTAAAACTGAATATTTACCCAAAGCATTTCCTGAAGATATTTTATTGGAAGATAAACGGGATATTAAGCTGAAGCTGCAATCACTTGGTTTTTACGATTTACGTTACAATTGCCCAACTTATGCAGGTATTGTATTGTTTGGAAATCATCCTGAAAAATTTCTGGCGGGATGTTACACACAATATGTCCGTTTCGCTGGTGAAGATCGTGCAGGTGCAATTCTGAACGAGCATAAATTTGATGGCAATTTGGTTCGGGCACTTCAAAAAATGGACACACGTTACTTGCTAGTTACTTTTCGAAATACATTTAAAGATATAGTGGCATGATAACCAACACGAAAGAAAATGGATTTGAAACATTGATCGTTGATTATTTGGTTACACAAAGCCAATACAAAGGGGAACTGCCGGGAGCAATTTCGGAGAAATATTATCTCAAAGGCAAAGGCAATTATTTTGTATCTTGATAGAATAATTATAGCACAAGCCATTTGTGAAAATTTACAAATTGTAACAAAAAACAGACAATTTGAAAATTACGACGTTTCTTTAATTTGGGAGAAATAGGCTTGCCGGCTATTCCACGGTAACACTTTTCGCCAGATTTCTTGGTTGATCGACATCGCAACCACGCAATACTGCAATGTAATAGGAGAACAATTGTAAAGGGATAATTGCAAGCAAAGGGGAAACTGCCGGATGTGATTTTGGAATTTCGAACACGTCGTTTACCATGTTTTTCAGGACATCGTCACCTTCAGTAACAACGGCTATGATGTTGCCTTTCCGGGCTTTTACTTCCTGAATATTACTGACAATTTTTTCGTAGTAATGGTCTTTGGCAGCAACCACGATTACAGGAAGATTATCGTCAACCAGAGCAATGGGGCCGTGTTTCATTTCACCGGCGGCATAACCTTCTGCATGTATGTACGAAATCTCTTTCAATTTCAGCGCACCTTCCAGGGCAACCGGGAAAAGGTAGCCCCTTCCCAGATAAAGTGCATTGACCGAATCTTTGTATTTGGCTGCAATCTCTTTTATTGCCGGATGTTTTACCAGTATCGATTTTAATTTCTCAGGAATTTCAGTTAATTCTGAAATTAGCTGTAGATATAATTCAGGAGCGATTTGCCCTTTTTCTTTTGCCAGTTTCAGTGCAAAAAGTGTGATTACTGTTACCTGCGCAGTAAATGCCTTGGTTGATGCCACACCAATTTCGACACCCGCATGGGTATAAACACCGGCGTCTGTTTCGCGTGCAATGCTCGATCCAACCACATTGCAAATACCCAGAATAGTAGCGCCCTTTTCCTTGGCCATGCGCAAAGCTGCAAGTGTATCAGCTGTTTCACCGCTCTGAGTGATGGCAATTACCACATCGTCGCTGCTCAATATCGGATTACGGTAGCGAAATTCTGAGGCATATTCAACCTCAACAGGAACACGGGCATATTCTTCAATCAGGTATTCGCCAACCAAAGCTGCGTGCCACGAAGTACCGCATCCTATGATGATAATCCGTTTTGCTTTCAAAATTTTCGGAAAAACATCCAGCAAACCGCCCAAAACAATGTCTGAATGGTCGGGCAAAATGCGTCCTCTGAAAGTATCTTCGATGGTTTTTGGCTGTTCGAAAATTTCCTTCAGCATAAAATGCTCGAAATCTCCTTTTTCCAAATCACCGATGCTCATGTCAACTTTCGTGATTTTGAAAGCTACCGGAATATTTTCTACTGTCTTCAGGGTCAGGCTGTCTTTGTTAATGATTGCCACATCGTGGTCGTTCAGGTAAATTACACTATCGGTATAATTTATAATCGGGGTAGCATCGGAGGCAATAAAATATTCGCCCCGGCCAATTCCGATCACCAATGGACTACCCTTTCGGGCTGCAATCAGTTGTTCCTTTTCATTTTTACAGATAACTACAATGCCGTAGGCTCCAACAACTTTCGAAAGTGCCAGCCTGACGGCAATTTCAGCATTCACCTCTTCAGCATTCCGGTAAAAATATTCGATCAGGTTAACCAAAACTTCAGTATCGGTATCCGACTGAAAAGTATAACCTATTTTGGTTAAATCAGATTTAAGTTCAGCGTAATTTTCGATGATCCCGTTGTGTACCAGTACAAAATCGCCATTCATTGATGTGTGCGGATGCGCGTTCCGGTCATTTGGTTCGCCGTGGGTGGCCCAACGGGTATGCCCGATTCCTATGTGTCCGCTGATATCTTCAGCAGAAACAAATTTTTCGAGATCGGCAACACGGCCTTTGCATTTGAAAACCTTCAGTTCACTGTTAAAGATCGCCAGACCGGCAGAGTCATAACCACGATATTCGAGCCGTTGAAGCCCTTGAATAAGAATGGGATAAACATTTTTACCGCCAATGTAACCTACAATTCCACACATACGACTATATATTTAGATGATCGAAAATGGGGGCTAATTAATTTTTGAATACGTGATTTCAAGACGGATACCTATCGAACTGGTTGCTCCTTTTAAAACGACCCTGCTGTAATTGGTATTTCGGTCGGCAGTTGACAAGTAAAATCCATAATTTTCTCTTATATATCCCTCTCCAATGGTGTTCATGGTCATTAGTTCCTGCATGTGTTTGGCGATGTTAAAACGGTAAGTTCCGTCTTCACTGTTGTATATGCCACCAAAATATGCCTCAGAGAAAGCAAGATCAGAAGGGAAATATAAACTGTCTTTTTCATTAATTGCACTCAATATCACCTGATAGGGGGGTAAATATTTTGCTGTATCAGTATTTAACTGGTCAACCGTAAAGATCAGCTCTGCCTTGTTGATGGCAATATTGGCAGAGTCTCTCCAGTTGTTCAAATTGGGAATTAATATTTTACTGGCCAATCCTCCGGTCGTTTGCAAATAGATCAAACTGTCCTGATTTGTTTTTTTATCGAGGTTGGCAACAAAAGCAGTAGTTGAATAATTGTGATTAAAACGGCTAACGCGCGCTGCATTAGAATTGATGCTAAAACTATAGAAAAGTGAATCTTCCTCACTATTGTGATAATGTAACACTAAATAGGATCCGTGACCGATAGAGTTATTTTGAGTTACAGTATTTATTTTCA
>DAITNH010000270.1:0-7546 GCA_036834745.1 Prolixibacteraceae bacterium | reverse complement strand
CGCAGTGCATAATCATAGCTTTTGTTCATGTCTTTAATTTTCCAGGCCATGGCATCGAACCCGAGTTCGGCGCACCAAACTTCTTTGTTCCATGCTTTCCCAAATCCTGCAATGCGCTCGAATTCACTGTCCGGAATATCTTCCGACCACCAGCAATGGAAACTAATCGGACCAAGGTAATTCCAGATCGATTTATCGGCCATGATTTGGGTGGCGAATTCGACGGTACCTTTTGTTTGGGCGGTGTCGGCCAGTAAAAATTTAGTTTTCAAACCGGCTTCTGCCCATTTTTGCCCGGCTTTTTTCACAAAAGCGATGGTTGCTTCCGGCGAAAAAATGATCTGATAACCGCCGTCAGATTCGTTGAACGAGAATTGATCTATTTCGACACCGTATTCATTTTTTGCTTTCAGGAAGAAATCGGTAAGCATTTGGATCACTTCGTCATATGCTTCAGGTTTGACAACCCGTTGAGCTTTTTTTGATGGATCGACAATGAACTCGTCAGGCAAATCCCAAACTGAAATCGTAAAGTTTTTGACTCCGAATTCATTTTTCATGCGCTTCAATTCGTCCAAAACTTCTAAAACAAGTGGCTGTTTTGTGTAATTTTCACCGCGATAGTCTTCAAATTTTGCATTTCGCAGGCGCATGGGCAGGGCAACCCGAACATGTGTCGGGCGGAATTCACGCAATGTTTCATCGCCAATGGCATCGGCTGCATGTGCCGAATAATTTGCCTGACAATAATTGCCTCCGATGGATTTGATGGCTTGCCTTTTAATTTCAGGATAAATTTGAACGGTTGCCTTTTGGGCAAAGGCAGTCGATACGATTAAAATCAAGGATAGGATAAGAATAGTTAATGAATAGGTTTTCATGTTGATTCGGTTTATTTAAATTTTAAATACTTTCGTGCCATTTATTAAAATTATGACCATTTCGTCCGAAGGATAATTGTCTCTTTATCTCCGTTTTTCCACGGACGAATTGCTGCTCGCACTTCAATCCCGGGGTTTCACTCGTTCCTCGTTACACCCCGGGCTACCAATATGTCGCTCCTACGGAGCTAAGTAAGTGAAACAATTTATTGTCGCATTTAATAATTAACTCACCCCGAAGTCCGCAGGCGGCCTTCCCCCCTCTCTTTTGAAAGAGAGGGGAAAAGCATCGCAGACTTCGGCGTGAGCGTTCGACTGAGCTCACGCCGAAGGCTCAGTCGAACGATGCGACGGGGTGAGTCAAAATATTTGAACAATTAGAAAAATGACATTTATTCATTCTTGAAACTTAATTCGCTTTAACTGAATTCTGAGACTGAACACTGAGACTGAACACTGAACACTTTTTATTTAAACATCGAAATATTCCTGAATACAGCGGTGGCACTTTCTTTCGTGTTGTGAGATGTAACTGCCAATCCCAGATATACTTTTTTTGATAATTCCATGGAGAATGCCGTGAATGCAATCCATGATTTTCCATCGGCACTGAAGTACCCGGTGAATTCATTTCCTGCACGCTTCAACCTGATCCAGGTGTTCGGATAATTGACAGGAAATTCAGGAGTTCCGTCAAACTTAGCCGGATAATTAGCCTTCATTTCACCTGCCTGCTCTACACGGTACTGAAATTCATACCCGCCATTGTTTTTGTTTCGCAGGTTGTTGTTCGGAAATACCTGGAAAAAGATGTGCCGGCTGTTGTCTGACAATTGTTCGCGAGCCATCAGTCCGGCTTTGGTATAAAGATGGGGAGCTGTGAGGCTTTCGATTCGGGCAACCAGATCGAAATCGCCGGTTTGTTCGAAATACGAGAATCCAAATTCATCTTTAATTCCCCAAACGTCGGCACCACCTGCTGTTATGCTGATTCCATCTTTCATTATTTCTGCAGATCCGGCCAACGCAGGATTTCCGATGTCGGTATATTTTAACTTTTTAAGCTGAACCGCTTTTTCTTTACCAACCAACATTCCGGCTGAAAGCAGCAGGATCAGGAGAAAGGAAATATTCTTTTTTATCATGATTTTCGTTTTTAATTGTCTTTTTCAGCTTGTTTCCGTAGTAGTTCCCGTGTTTTAATTCCTGATTCTTTCATATCTTCTTCTTTCCAGTTTCCTTCTGAAGCAGCGGTGGGTTTGAGCATCGAACAGGTTTCATTTTTATCGGAAACCGACCACGAAATCAGACTGATTTTGTTACTTTCGCACCAATCAATCCAGTTCTGCCATTCGGTGTAATTGATCGGGCCGTTTCCTGAAGCTTCCATACCTGCCGATTCTGAAATGAATATCGGGCAACCCTTTTTTGTTGCGTAGTCACAGCGGTCGCGCAAAGATTTACCGTGTGTTCCGGCGTAAAAATGGCAAGTGTACATGATGTTACTGAAACCTACAATCGGATCGTCGGCAACCAGATGAATATCCTGATCCCAATGTGGACTGCCAACCAGAATAACATTATCGGGATCGATGGCGCGAATGGTTTTGATCAACTCAATCGAATATTCTTTTACCTGTTGCCATGTATCGTTCACCGGTTCGTTATAGAGTTCGTAAATAACGTGTGGGTTTTTGCCATATTTCTGCGCCATTTCAGCAAAAAATGTTTTGGCCTGATCCAATTTTAAAGTGTGACTGTGCCAGTCGATTAATACATAAATGTCACTTTCGATGGCGCCTTGAATTACTGCCTCCATTTTTTCTTTCGACCAAACGGGTTGGTCAATGTATCCCTTCTTCGGATCCACTCCCATGGCAGCCCGCACAGCAGCGCATTTCCAGTCGGTAGCCAGCCATTTCACCGACTCTTTGTTGTAAAAACGCGGCCACCAGTTGTGCCAGCCATAACTTACGCCGTTCAACACAGTCGGATTTCCATGCTCATCTGTTAACTGGGTTCCTTTTACTGAAAGGTTGCCGTGTTTTTTTACCGGTTGTGCCTGAAGATTTACTGCAAACAGAAATCCTGCAAGTAGAAATGTGATGAATAATTTTTGTTTCATAGTTGATTTTTGGCTTAAAGTTTAATGAGTTTTTCGGTTTTAATATAGTTGTCACCTTCCAATCGGATGAGGTATTGTCCACTGGCTAAAAATTTCAAGTCAATTGGTTCATTGTTTTCAATCTGACCTTGTTTCAATATTTGTCCGGGTAAGTCGATGATGGTATATTTTATGATCTGAGTTATACCCGAAATAAAAAGGAGATCTTTAGTTGGGGTAGGATAAATAGTTACTTTTTTTTCGGTTTCCAGAGGATATTCTCCTGAAGGAATTTCCCGGGTAACGGTAATGGCACCCAGGTTATATTCGGCGTAATCAAAATAAATACGCATGACCTGAATTCCCTTTTTTAGCGAAATTCCGGAGATGGTTTTTGCTGTAAATTTGGAATAGCTTCCGGTGGCAGATACTGTAATTTGCCCGGTTTTGTCAGCGCCATCAAATTCGAGGTGAAATTTTCCGTATCGTCCTGCAGTTGCAAGCAATATGTCGAAAGTATATATTCCATCCTGAAGCACATCAACGGTGTATTCCAGCCACTCTTTAGTTGCAATGCCGCCAACTGTTCCCTCCGGAAGGCGGAATTCAGTATCAACTCCCTGTTCTTTGCGGATTCCATCTCCATCGTTGGTGTCAGTCAGGTCGTGGTAGCCAACGCCCTCTCCTCCCTGATCGAAGTAAGTTACATTAATGGTTCCCGGAATTGGATGGGGTTTCCCATCAGGATAAGCAACTTTGGCTTCCGAAGCAGAAACGGTTACCTCGCTTAAACTGATTTCGTCCAGAAAAAAATCTTCGTCGGATTTTCCGAGATCGAATACAATACGTGATGATAGATCGGTTGGTTCTTTCATCTGAAAAGTAAATGAAAAGGATTTGCCCACAGTTCCCAACGTTATCGAATTTCCTCCGCTATAACTGGTGTAAGGCGATGTACTTTTGCCAACATAAGCACTTATTGTCCGCTCTGCTGTTGACCTTGCCGTAAAACTGACCTGGTACATCTTGTCTTTTTCAATTTTGATGTTGTTTTTTACCAGCTGAACATGCCAGGTTTCGGTACTGCCGTTATTTATAGTAATCTTAGCTTCGTCGTTGACAATTGTTCTTGTTGCATTTCCGGTCTGCTGTGTATAAAGTTGCCAATCGGTAGCGCTTAATTTGAATTCGTCCTTATACACAGGTGTTAATATGGTTTCGCTAACGGGGTACAATGGGTCGGTAACCAATGCGTCAAGCAAATCCTGCCGTGCTTTTTTAGCAACCGGATCGTAAATACCGAAGCCGGCGCTAAATTCCCAATAAGCACAACTGAAACCCAGTTCACCGAAATAGCGGGCCAGGTAGTTGGTCCATCGGATGCGTGAAGGCATATCAGCTTTTTCGTAAGCCCCGAATTCTCCAATGTGAACAGGTACATTGTATTTTTTACTGAAGGCGACCAACGGTGCAAAATCGTTTTGCATAGTCTCTCGCTCGCCCTGCGTGTTTAACCATTGTGTGCCCAGCCAATTGGTCGATTCAGGTCCCGACCAGCTTGCTCCCTGGTGGGTAAAATGAAAAGGATTGTAATAATGAATCGTCGGAAAAATATAGGGATCGTTGGGCCAAACCAGTTTCGATAAACCGCCTAAACCTCCCCATTCAGCAGTACCAATCAGTACATATCGATTGGGGTTGGTGTGTCTGATTTTTTGCAGAGCTTCAGGAAACAAGTTATTCCACACTTCCGGAGTAATAGAACTGTTTGGTTCGTTTAAAACCTCGAAAATGAGACTGTCGGAGTAGTTTTTAAAGTATTCCGAAATTTGTGTCCACTGACTTAGAAAACGTTCCTTTTGTCCGGTGACGTCTGTCAGTAAAGCTTCGTGGTGATGCATGTTAATGATGGCGATCAGCTTATTTTTCAGGGCATCGTCAACCACTTGTTTTATTCGTGCGAAAAAAGTTGGTGCAATCAGGTAGGGCGGGGTAGCCGAACTTCGTGCAGCAGGCTCCCAGCGTATTGGAATACGCACATGTTTAAAGCCCATTTGACTGATGATTCCAAAATATTCGGGTTTCCACGGATTACCCCATTCGGTTTCAGTCGGGGCTTCGAACATGTTGCCCATGTTAACTCCAACTCCCAGTTTCTTATTGAATTCGAAGGCTGGGGTTTGGGCAAAACTATAGAAGGAAAAAAAGATAAATAAAATGGTAATGATTCTCATTTGGAAACTTCATATTTTACTGAATGACTATTTTTCTGCTGGTTTTTTGATTTCCGGAGATTACCTGAACGATATAAACACCGGATTGAAAATTCTGTGTTGAAATTCTGAAATTTGTTCCGGGCGACTGAATGGTTTTTACGACCGATCCCAGCAGGTTATAAATCTTAATGGTTTCCACCTGTTTATTCGTTCCTAAATCAAAAATCAGTTCCTGCCGGTTTTGAAAAAAGTTGAACTGATTGTCTGTCAGTTCTTGATCATTTCCAACGGGAATATTCTTTTTAAATTCGAAAAAGTCAATATTAAACAATGGTTTGTCAATAATACTAAATCGCATGATTTGAATTCCGGATTCAAGGTTCATCGAAAAATTAACAGTTTTGGCATTTACCCAACTGTATGAGGTAGGCGCTAAAATTGTTTCCGATTGAACGGTCCCAATTTTAATATTGAAAGTTCCGCCACCTTCAAAAGCTGCAATTGAGGCCGAGATATCGTACAAACCTTTTTCGGCAACATCCACTGTATATTCAAGCCACTCACCCGGGAAATTGTCGATCAGATAGTATTTTCCACCGCCCAAATTGTAGATGTCCATGGGTTCGTTGGGCCGCAGACCTCCCGAGACATTTTTTGTGTCTGAGTCGTGGTAAGTAAATCCTTCTCCCCCTTCATCAAAATTTTCTACCTCTACCTTACCGGGTATTGCAATTGGCGCGCCCGTATAATATTTTCTTACTGGCGGTGGTTTGGGGACATAGGTGGGCAACAATATTTTCTGCGGATAGGAATATAAATCAAGGCTATCAATATAATGACCGATCACCCTGTAAAAATATTCTTTGTTTTGCGGAAGGTCTATATCACTAAAAGAAGAAGTATCGCCTTTTAGCGCTTTTATTCTTTTGAAGGTGGTGTTCGAAAGGCGGCGTTCAATGTAAATGCTATCGTAATCAGTTACAGGATTTGCCCAGTCAAGTTTGATGATGGTATCCTGAACGAGGGACAATCTTGGTAATCGGGGAGAATGTTCCGACGAGTGGGTTAGAATGTCTTTGATGTCATCGTCCCAGGTTTTGGCCGATCGGTTCATGATCCTGAAATCGCCGCCATCGTCCCATGCACACGAAGCGAATCCAAAGCTATGCGAAAATTCAACGTAGGTTTTATAGTGCTTCATTCTCGAATTGAAATCACATTTTCGCAACGATCCGAATTCGCCCAGAAATACAGGAATATTATTTTTTACCGACCAATCTTTTACTTTCTGGAATTTTGATTTTAAAGCGTTAATATCTGATGTTGTTCCCCATGTTCCCTGGCCTTCAAGCCCAAACAAATAAGGGTCATAGGAATGGAACGAACCAATCAGGTATGGATCATTGGGTATGGCAGCGGTAAGTAATTCGTCGGACCCACCCCAATTGTGTCCCTGAAAAATGATTAAGCGGGTTGGGTTTGTTTTACGGATGATAGAAATTATCCGTTGATGCATATCGTCGTTTTGAGCTTTGGTCAACCCGTGAGGTTCATTTAATACTTCGAAAATAAGTTTCTCCGATTTGTCTTTGAACCTAACAGCAACCTGGCTCCAAAGACTGTCGAACCGGGCACGGGTAGCTTCATTTGTATAATTATTTTTAATCCAGTCATCGTGGTGTGAGTTTACCACAACGTAAAGCCCTCTTGCCAAACCCCAATCGAGAATTTGCTCTACGCGTTTGAACCATGTTTCATTTATTTTATAGGGAGAGGTTGTTGCCATGTGTTTGTCCCACCTCACCGGGATTCGGATACAGTCAAAACCTTCCTTTTCATACATGTCGAACATGTATTCCTGAGTCGTTGGATTTCCCCAATCACCCTCGTATGGAGGTTCAAGTGTATTTCCCAGATTGATCCCTTTGGTCATTTGGCTGATGGCTTCTTTTGGACTTATTTGTGCCGAAACAAATACAGGAATTCCGATTAATAATATCAATAAAAATTTGATCATTCGTTTATTTTCGGGGAGGTTTATTTTAGATTCAAAATTACTTTCTAAATGATTTAATATCGATATATTGGAAGACTATGTATGTAACGTTTCTTTCAAGAGTGAAAGAATTCGACCATGAGCTTCAACTAAGTTAAAATCATAAAGGAACAAACCAATTAAATTTAAACAGTTCTATAACGGATTGTGTGGGTAAATATTCATTTCTATTTTAAATTGAAGAAATGACCAATTTCTTACTAAGCTAAAAAAATCCGTTAGCCGCCCGGTCATTAGCTATCAGAAAGCGGCAGAGCCGCAAAATATTTGTAGTAAAAAAATAGATAAA
>DAITNH010000269.1:1669-7571 GCA_036834745.1 Prolixibacteraceae bacterium | reverse complement strand
CTTCGCCAATGCGTTTGTAATCTTTTGCGACCGGAAGTATTTTATAGTCCTTTCCATCGGTAATGGCGAAAACCGAACATTCAATTCCGCTGAGAAATTCTTCAACAACCACTTTTTGGCTTGCTGCGCCAAACTGACCATCCAGCATTTCTTTCAACGATTTTTCGGCTTCAGCAAGTTCGTCAATAATGAGAACGCCTTTGCCAGCAGCCAGACCATCAGCTTTCAGGACATATGGCGCAGTCATAGTTTTCAGGAAAGACAGGCCTTCTGAAAGTGTTTCAGCAGTAACCGAACAATATTTTGCAGTGGGAATCTGATGGCGCACCATGAATTCCTTGGCAAAATCCTTGCTCCCTTCGAGTTGTGCGCCCAGTTTCTGAGGGCCAACTACTTTTATGTGTTGCAGGCTGCTGTCAGCCAGAAAATAATCGTGTAATCCTTCGCACAATGGAACTTCGGGCCCAACGAGCACAAGGTCAATTTGGTTGTCGAGTGCGGCTTTTTTTAATCCTTCAAAGTCTGAAACGCCCACCTCAATGTTTGTTCCTAAAAGTGAAGTTCCGGCGTTTCCCGGTGCAATAAATAATTGGTTCAGTTTTGGCGATTGCTTAATTTTCCATGCCATTGCATGTTCTCTTCCTCCTGAACCGACAATTAAAATATTTATCATTTTATTCTTTTATTAAACGGAATAGCTTCAAAACGATAACCCTGTTCTTTCATCCATTTTATCGAAAGAGGCAGCGCTTTCATCAGGTTATTTTTTGCTTTTACTGAATCGTGAAACGTTAGAATAGAACCAGGCCGCACAAAATCAGTCACATTTTTCAGCACCTTTTCAGGTTTTATCCGCCGGTCATAATCGCACGAAATCAAATCCCACATTATAATCCTGAACTTGTTCTTCAGGAATTTATACTGAGCGTGTTTCAACCAGCCATGTGGTGGCCTGAATAGATCAGAATCAATATATTCGCCAGCTTTTTCAATGTTCCTGAAAAAATCATGATCGTTGCTGTCCAAGCCCTGCAAATGATTGAAAGTGTGATTTCCAACCGAATGGCCACCTTTCAGGATTTGATGATATACTTCAGGATATTTCTGAACATTTTCGCCGACACAAAAAAAGGTCGCCTTTACATCTTCCTTTTCCAGAAGTTCAAGAACCCACGGCGTAATTTCAGGAATTGGTCCGTCGTCGAAAGTGAGGTAAACCACCTTGTCGGTTTCGTCCAATCTCCAGACAACATCCTTGAAAAGAGAAGTGAAAAATCCCGGCAAACGAACCCTTGGATCAAAACACTTCATTATTTTAGTGAACTGTATCTTTCAATGTAACTGTTAAACGTGGCCGAAACTTCTTTCAGCAATTCAGGTTGATTGTTTCTTGTACAAATCATATTTATTTCACGCATGAAATATAAGTTCCGCTGGATGTCATCGTCAACCGAATTGCGCATCGCCGGTTTCATTTTGAAATAATAATCCAGTTGTTCTTTATAGCTGTCCATCATGGTAGTAATAATTTCCTTTGCCTTTTCAGCCTGCCCAGCTTTAAAATAGGTTTCCGACATCAGCAACGAAAAGTAGTTGTAAGGAACAATCTTGTGAGGAATCAGCTCAATACCGCGGTCGAGTACTTTGATTGCCTTGTCGTTTTGCCCTTCAGCAACAAGCGATCCGGCCAAACGATCAAATGTATTGCGAATGTTCATCATCATCCGTGCGTTATTTTCATCGATGTAAACATTCGGATCGTTCATGTTTCCCCACTTGAAGTTTTCCATCACATTCGCATACATCAACCTTGTATTAACCATGCCGAACGAAATCCCGTCAGATTGAGATTTTACCGGAACAAGCTTATAGGCAAGTCCTTCCAACTGAAAATAATCCTGAAGGTTCATGTATTTATCGCGGCCAATTGTAATGGCAAAATAGATCGGACGTTCCCAGTTATTGTTTGCGATCATGTCCAAAACCATCAATTCGTCTTTGGTAATGTAATGTTTGTCGCTCAGATCAATTGTAATGGTATCGACAATCTTGTCATAATCCTGCGGTTCAACCACTTTATTCCTGATTACAGCCGCTTTATCAACCACATAAAACAATTTTTTAGATGGGATATAGGAAGCAAAATCAGCCTGTTCGAGTTTGGTGCGGGGATTTTCGTCCTTTACAAAATCGAGCGCTTTTTTAAGTTCAACCGAGCCTTTCAACCGCGGATCTTCCATCAGGTAAACAACATCGCGGTTTCCTTGCACGTATTGGTCGGCGGTGAAACTGATCGGAAGTGGTTCCGACTCATATGATTTGCTCTTCATTTGCCTGATGTACCAGTCGGTTTGGAAATAGCTCAGGTTACATACCCTCACGTCAGTCCTAACTCCTTCCACTTCCTGATTGTACCAAAGCGGGAAAGTATCGTTGTCGCCATTGGTAAAAATAATGGCATTTGGCGCACATGTATTCAGGTAATTGGCCCCGAAATCACGGGCGGTATATCGGTTCGAGCGATCGTGATCGTCCCAGTTCTCGGCTGCCATCAAAGTTGGCACCAGCAGAAGCGCTAAAACGGTTGCAATGCCTGCACTGGCTGTGTCCGGAAGGTACTTTTTCATTCCTTCATACAACGACAGCACACCGATGCCAATCCAAATTGTAAACGCATAGAACGAACCGGCATACGCATAATCACGTTCACGCGGTTGAAGCGGCGATTGGTTCAGGTATAAAACGATGGCAAGTCCGGTCATAAAAAACAACAGGAAAACTACCCATAAATTTTTACGGCCTTCAGCGCCCCGGTTGTACATGAATACAAAACCTATAATTCCCAAAATCAAAGGAAGCAGGTAATAGGCATTTCGGCCTTTGTTGTTTTTAAACTCTGTTGGCAGATTTTTCTGGTCGCCCAGCCGTTGCGAGTCAATAAAGTTTATTCCGGTAATCCAGTTGCCATTCATGATTTCGCCCTGGCTTTGAATATCATTCTGACGTCCGGCGAAATTCCACATGAAATACCTGAAATACATCTGATTTACCTGGTACCTGAAGAAAAAGACCAGGTTTTCTCCAAATGTCGGTATCTGTACTGTTTTAGTTTGGCCTTCCTCGTCGGTAATCTGAACTTTCCGGCCTTTAATACTTGCCCATTGTTTGTATGCCTGAATGTGCGAATCCTCGCGGCTGTACATACGAGGGAAAAGGGTGCTCATGTTTGAATTGAAAACCGGTTTTTGCCTCATATCGGCAATTACGTATTTTCCGTTTTTCTGAATATAATAAGGCTTGTCGTCAACATACGGAGTTCTCTCATCTAACGGAGTGTTGTAATATCTGCCATAAACCAGCGGACGATCGCCATACTGCTCACGGTTAAGGTATCCAAGCAACGCGAAAACATTGTCGGGACTATTTTGATCCATCGGCGGATTGGCTGATGAACGGATCACAATCATTGCAAACGAAGAATAACCTATCAGGATTACAACAACGCTGATCAAAACAGTATTCCAGAGAACCAATTTCTTTTGCACTGTATAATAAATTCCATAAACCAAAGCAGCAACCAAAAGAATTGCATAAATAATTACACCAGTACTAAACGGAAGTCCGAAGCCGTTTACAAACATCAGCTCAAACCATGTTGCAATGGTTATTACTCCCGGAATAATTCCGTACATCACCACGCCAAGAATTACAAACGAAACAGCCAGACTAATCAGAATGCCATTTCTGGTAGCTTTGTATTTGCGGAAATAATATACAAAAACGATCGCCGGAATCGCCAAAAGGTTCAGAAGGTGAACGCCGATTGAAAGCCCCATCAGATAAGCAATCAGGATAATCCATCGGTTGGCATGTGGTTCATCGGCCGAATCTTCCCATTTCAAAATTGCCCAAAATACCATTGCCGTAAACAGCGACGAAGAAGCATACACTTCGCCCTCGACCGCCGAAAACCAGAATGTATCTGAAAAGGTATATGACAATGCGCCGACTGCGCCCGCTCCGAGAATGGCAATGGTTTGTCCCAATGAAAATTCACCTGCGGTTTTTACCAATTTTCTACCCAGGTGGGTGATCGTCCAAAAAAGGAACAAAATGGTAAATGCACTGGCCAAAGCCGACATGGCATTGATCATCAGGGCTGCATGTGACGGGCCGCCACCAAAAATGGTAAAAAACCTGCCCAATATCATAAAGAATGGTGCGCCAGGTGGATGACCGACCTCGAGTTTATACGAAGTGGTTATAAACTCACCACAATCCCAAAAACTGGTTGTTGGTTCAATCGTAAGTAAATACACTACCGCAGCGATCAGAAAAGTGACCCAGCCTGCAATATTGTTCAGTTGTTTGAAGTTTTTCATTATTTGGGCATTTTAACGCTTGCGAAGATAGTACATTCTTTCAAATCAGGCTAAACGACATTATAAAAAAAGCCCTCCGGAAATGGAAGGCTTTTGTATTTTGAATCTTGCGATTATGAATTAGTCGCCGAGATTGTAACGGTAGAAAGCTGTGACTGTCAGCCCTTTTTCAGTTCCCTGAAGGAATTCCTGAACAGTTTGTTTGTTTTCTTTGATGAAAGCCTGATTCAACAAAGTACTTTCTTTGAAGAATTTAGCCAAAGCGCCTTGCGAAATTTTATCGAGCATAGCTTCCGGCTTGCCTTCCTGACGGAATTTTTCTTTGGCAATTTCCAGTTCTTTTGCAACAACTTCGGCAGGAACATCATCTTTGTCAACAGCAACAGGGTTCATAGCTGCAACCTGCATGGCCACATCTTTTGCAACATGTGCGTCAACGCCAGCTTTGTTAAATCCAACCAAGGTCGATAATTTGTTCCCGGGGTGAATGTATCCAACTACTGTTTCTGCATCAAGTTTGGCAAAATATGGCAAATCAAGTTTTTCGCCAATTACACCAGTTTGTTCGATCACGTGATTTTCAACGGTGCGACCATCAAGAATAAGCGCCTTAACAGCGTCCAGATCGGCTGCATTGTTTTCAATGGCAGCATCAAGAATTCTTTGGGCAAAATTTACGAAGGCTTCATTTTTAGCAACGAAGTCGGTTTCGCAATTTAAAACCAATATAGCGCCCGATTTACCTGATTCATTCACTTTTGCAAGTACAACTCCTTCGGTAGCTGCCCTGTCAGCTCTTTTGCTGGCAACCAGTTTACCTTTTTCGCGGATGATTTCGGTTGCACGGCTAAAATCGCCTTCTGCTTCCATCAACGCTGTTTTGCAATCCATCATGCCAGCACCTGTTGCTTTACGCAACTTCATTACATCTGCTGCATTAATTTCCATATATTTTGTATTTAAAAAGTTATTGAACGATTATTCATGAATTTCTTCATCCTCGTCATCTTCATGATCCAGATCTTCATCTTCTTCCTCTACTTCTTCTTCAATAGCAGGAGAATCGTGCTCGTCAGTAACTCTTGGTTTTTTTCTTTTTACCCTGATTTCTTTTTCTTCGCCATCAGTATCGCGTTCAACTTTGCGTTCCGAAAGACCTTCCTGAATTGCATCGGTAATAACTTTAACAATCAGGCTAACTGACTGAGAAGCATCATCGTTTGCAGGAATTACGAAATCAATTCCTTCCGGGTCAGAGTTGGTATCAACCATTGCAAAAACCGGTATTCCCAATCTTTTGGCTTCACGAACTGCGATTTTTTCTTTCAGTACATCAACAATGAAAAGCGCTGCAGGAAGACGGGTCAAGTCAGAAATACTTCCGAGCATTTTCTCGAGTTTAGCGCGTTGGCGGCTAATCTGAAGTTTCTCGCGTTTTGAAAGTACATCCCAACTGTTGTCTTTGGCCATCTTGTCGATGGTCATCATTTTCTTAACTGCTTTACGGATAGTTGGGAAGT
>DAITNH010000269.1:0-1569 GCA_036834745.1 Prolixibacteraceae bacterium | reverse complement strand
GCCATCTTGTCGATGGTCATCATTTTCTTAACTGCTTTACGGATAGTTGGGAAGTTGGTAAGCATACCACCTGGCCAGCGTTCAGTAACGTAAGGCATGTTAACGCCACCAACCAAGTCAGCGACAATGTCTTTGGCTTGTTTTTTTGTGGCAACGAATAAAATTTTGCGGCCTGATTTTGCAATTTGTTTAATTGCTTCAGCAGCTTCGTCAACTTTGACGATTGTTTTCTGAAGATCGATAATGTGGATCCCGTTTTTCTCCATAAAAATATATGGGGCCATGTTTGGGTTCCACTTTCTTCTCAAGTGTCCGAAGTGAACACCTGCGTCCAATAAATCTTGAAAATTTGTTCTTGGCATCTTTTTACTTTTTTGTTAAAAAAATAATCTCTTGAAAAGCAATTGCCGGGTAGTCCCATTCTTCGAAAGAAGAGGAGTCTGGACAATTTAGATCCAAAGCAGAATATTTTTGGATAAAAAATATTAACGTTTTGAGAACTGGAATCTTTTGCGTGCTTTTGGCTGACCTGGTTTTTTACGTTCAACCTCACGTGGGTCTCTGGTCAAAAATCCGGCTGCTTTTAGAGCGGCTCTCGATTCAGGAACAATTTCGAGCATTGCACGTGAAATTCCTAAACGCAATGCTTCTGCCTGTCCGGTGATACCACCACCATCAAGGTTCACATTGATATCATACTGACCGGCAACACCTAACAGATTCAACGGTTGCAAAACAACATACTGCAGGATTCCGGTTGGAAAATATTCAGTCAATTCTCTTTTATTGATAGTGATTTTTCCTTTGCCATCGCTCACATAAACTCTGGCTACCGCAGATTTCCTACGACCTAACGCGTTTACTACTTCCATTAGTTATTATTTAATTGTATTTAAATCAATTACTTTTGGGCTCTGGGCAACCTGATCGTGAACTGGTCCAACATATACTTTCATGTTGCCATAGATTTTACTTCCCAGGCGATTTTTTGGCAACATCCCTTTAACTGCTTTTTCAATCAGTCTTTCAGGATATTTGGCCATCAATTCAGCCGGAGTCTGTTTTCTCTGTCCACCCGGATAGCCCGAATAGCTCAAATAAATTTTGTCGTTCAGTTTATTTCCTGTCAGACGTACTTTTTCAGCGTTGATGATAACCACGTTATCACCACAGTCAACGTGAGGCGTGAAGCTAGGTTTGTTTTTTCCCCTGAGAATTTTGGCAACTTTACTGGCCAAACGTCCGAGAACAACATCTGTAGCATCAACAAGAACCCACTCTTTTGTTACCGTGGCTCTGTTTGCCGATACGGTTTTATAACTTAGTGTATCCACTTGTTTATTATTAAAAAATTAAACACTAACTCGCATTAAATTAAAATTCAATCATTTAGAGCGCCGTTATTTATTAACCCGGAATTGTTAATAAGATCTGCACACTCAACATTTTCAGTTATTTACATGAACTGCAAGTAAGGACAATAATCGGACTGCAAAAGTATTTTCTTTTTTTTAATTTGCAAGTATTAATTCGGGCTATTCTGTTGTTTTTTATCACATTTGTATTATT
>DAITNH010000268.1:0-7661 GCA_036834745.1 Prolixibacteraceae bacterium | reverse complement strand
CTTATCTTTTAACATTTTGCTGTGCATAAAAGCATTATTACCGTACATAACCGTTTTTGCATTGTAGCCAAACAAACGGAGATAGGCCGTTACAAATGCTGAGTTGTGCCCGGTTCCGCAATAAATTGCTGCTTCTTTATCAGTCGGAATCGATTGCATTTCTGAAACAATTCCGAGCGTTCCATTGGTTTTGTATCGCACTGCACCCGGAATATGCCCGGCATCATATTTATCTTTCCGCTCAAAATTAACGGTATAAAAATTCTGAGGCTGTTCAAAAACCTGATCGGCAGTAATAAAAGCACCTTCAGAACCTGCCGCAAACAAACTGTTAAAACGCTCTGCCAGAATTTCTTCGCCAGTGGATTTGCCTGTATTCATTTGTGGAAAATCAGACAAAGCAGCCCGTGCATTTTCAGCAGTTTCCAACTTACCTTCGTACTTATCCGAAACGGCATCACCCCACGAATCTGAACCAAAGTCTTTGCTCCAGCCGCTCATTCCCCAACGCATGGCATACACGTTTCCGTAGCCCATTAAACGTAAAAGCGAGGTGGCATAGCTTGAAGTTTGTCCCGACTTGCAAACCATCACGATTTTATCGAATTCGAAAGGCTTGATAACATTGGAAAAATAATCGGGGATTTTACTGAATTCCACATTCACCGCTCCTTTAATATGCCCTTTTGCATAAGCCTCCGGACTTCTCAAATCGATGATTTTAATGTTTCCGGCCAGTTCTTCATTCACGGCAGAAGCTTTAATTAACGAAGGGAAATTCCGGCCATTTACATAATCACCCGATTCTTCCAGGTATTTCAGCAACTTCTGCGCTTCATCGTTTATTTCAACGGTGGCAGATTTAATCTCCGCAGAAGCAACTGACTCCGCCTGTTTGGGTTTATTCCCTCCTGAACAGGCTACCAGAACCGACAGCAATACCGCCGCAATAATTTGATTGATCGTCCTCATTTATAAAAGATATTATCCTTTTTTCTCTACCAAAACTTCGTCCTTATCATACTGCACGGTTTCAATCCTACGACCTTGTTCATCGTATTTATAAACCGTAATCGCTACTCCATTATCCGGATTATTAGCGATGTTTTTGTCTTTGTCCATCGAAATCCGTTTTACCAAAGCGCCATGTTCGTCGTACTCTGATTTGGTTACCGGCAAACTTTTTCCACCAAGGAATTCGTTGTCCTGATCAAACTGAGTCGATTCAATCGTGTAGCCATTTGCGTCAACTATATTCGTCCTTTTGGCCCAACCCCAATATAAATTTGAAAGTTGTCCGGAAGCATTGTGAACCGAAAAATTCAGTAAATCACCATTTTCATTGTTTTCGAATAAGAAGTAAGAAACGCCAATGTCGCCGCAGTTTTCTGCAGTACAATTGTATAAGGTATCACCCTTATAATTTGCCATCCGGGTTACAAACCCATTTACATCATATGAAAAGCGAAGTTCATAAAACGGACAAAACTCGTTCATAACTACTTCTTCTCCGGCCAGATTGTACCGTAATTCCTGAATCATTCCGTCAGGAAGTTTGTTCCATTTGAAGTTATGAACTTTGTTCCTGTTCTCAATTGATGCTCCATTTTCGTCTAAAAAACGCAGGGCAATCCGCATTCCTGATTCGTTAAGCGTATATTCAAAGGCTGAAGCCCCACCATTTTTTGCAGGTTCCCCTTTTTCATTGAAGAAATGTTTGATCTGCTTATCGCCCTCATAAGTATAGGTAACTTTTGCCGCACCTATCGACGAATAATCAAGAAGGACACCATTCCGGTTGTATTCAACCGAAGCCAGCTGACCGTTTTCGTTGGTTGTAAATTTGTAATTATTGATGGTTTTTGCCTCTTCAGCAGTAAGCGTACGCAAACCCTTTTCATTGTCCCAGGGAGTTTCACTGAATTGAACACTACGATAATATTTCACATTACTATCGGCCTCGGTTTTAGCCGGTTTCTGATTACATGCGCTGAATACCAATGCAATTAATGCGAATAAAATAAATTTGTTGAACTTCATTTTTAAATGTATTTAATTATTAAAACTTAGCTATTACGAGAAATAAACACCAACTTGTCAGGAATGTTTAAATGACAAACTTTGCAGCTAATTCTTCACACTAATAAAACAGGGAACATACACAGTAATATTACGTATCTACTAAAAAAAATGAAATACATCACTCTCACCGCCCTGCTCTTTTTCGCCTCTTTTAATATAATGGCTCAGGGTAAAACTTTCTCTCCGGAACTGAAGTACCGAAATTCCATTAATTCATATATTGGACTCATTGAACTCAATTTCAACTACGAACGAAATTTCCTGCAACGTACTCATTCCTATACAAATATCAGGGCTGGCTATGGCTACTGGACAAATTTACAGTTAGAGGGTGCTTGCGTTGAAGCTGTTGGAGTCCATGTTTTAGGTAGGAAAAATTCTCATCCTGAGTTTAACCTTGGAGTTAAATATATTATTGACAAAGCAGATAAAGATGATGCTTTTGTACCACTGGTGTATGCCGGTTATAGATTTGAGGAACCAGAAGGTCGTATTGTTTTCAGGTTTGGGCTTACGTTCCCTTCCATTTTTAATTTAGGTTTGGGATGGAAATTTTAATTCGACAGATTAATAATAAAAAAAGTCCTTGAAATTCAAGGACTTTTTTTTATTGGCGGTGCGGACGGGACTCGAACCCGCGACCCACGGCGTGACAGGCCGTTATTCTAACCAACTGAACTACCGCACCAATCAGTAGTATTTTTAACGTGTGTTGCAAATTTTGTGTGGCGGTGCGGACGGGACTCGAACCCGCGACCCACGGCGTGACAGGCCGTTATTCTAACCAACTGAACTACCGCACCAATAATTTGTTTCGATCCTGATTCTTTCGAATTCAGATCCGATTTTTCAAAGTTTACAACACATTTTTAAAGAACTAACCTTCTGAAATCCGTTTCTGAAAAGGCTTTGCAAATATAGCCTTTCTTTTTTTTCCTGCAATAGGGAAAATTAAAATAATTAAACTTAAAAAAACTTCTTACAGACACGAATTAACCAATTGACAATCAACATATTTAATCAATTAAATCAGAAAAAACAAAATTCGATTTTAATAGCTTTTTTTCACCATCCCACTTGTAAGCCAACAATTTACCGGTACGGGTAACACACGAATCAATGCAACAAAGGTTTTCTGCCATTATTCCGCAACACTGATTTAAACAGTAATGTCCGAAGAAAACAATCGGATCATTTTGCGGATAAGGTTTCCTGATTTTAATAATTTCATTGGGTATTGTATAGGCCGGAAGTTCAAATCTGCTTTCCAGAGAAATCTCCTTAAATGTTTTTCCGTCCGGATTTTCCCACCACTTCATTCGAAACGAACGATGGGGTCTTCCTTCATCATCAAAAACCAACAAATCTTTGGGTAATAGAAAATCAATCCCCTTGCAAGTTTCCCAAAAACTTTCTGAAAATTTAGTGACGTTCATCGCAATTTCCCTCAACAATGGTTTCGAAAGTTTAGTTTTTGTGATTGTATTTCTGAGCAGTTGAATATTCTCGTTGTCCCAACAGGCATGAGCTACACGAATGTCACCATAATCAAGGAACATGGGCAAAGTTCGCAACCATTTTAAGTGACTTTTAAATTCATCTTTAAAATTCACAAACTCGTCCAGTGTTTGATTTATCTGAAGCTGATATTTTGGTATCCGTTTTTTGTAATACTTCCCCTCTGTATCACGCAAATAATATAGCACTGCATACATTTCATGATTCCCCAATACAGCCTGAGCTGAACCGTTCTCGACCATCTTGCGGATAAGGTTGATTGTTTCCCTTATTTTTGGACCGCGATTGATGAAATCGCCAACAAACACTGCCTTCCGTGCAGGATGTGTGTAGCAACCATCTTTCGGTTGATAACCTAATTTCTTCAGTAAATTTTTAAGCTGATCGGCATGACCATGAACATCTCCAATAATATCGTACATAAAAAATTGCCCGAATAGTTTATTCGGGCAATTTAACTATTTTTTAAATACCAACGTTTCTTTCAACAATGAAACGATGATGCCTTTCGGTTTTCTACCAGAAATACATGTAGAAAAAAGCACAAGCTAAAACTACACCTAACGAAGCAATTACATCCCACTTGTTCCAACTATTCCTGATAAGGGTTTTGTAGTCGCCTGTGAATGTGATAAACTCAATCTGTTGAGCGGTAGGCTTCGGAGTGAAAAACGATACTACAACCATAAACAACATGATGAAGACAAGCAGCCATATCTCAAAAATAAGCCAGTTGGTATGCCAGAACCAAGTGGTGGATTCCCAGTACCAGCCTGGCATTACGTCTTTACCTGTATTTGTAAAGATGTTGGTCATCAAGCGTGCCATACCAATAAGAAAGCCTACTATTAAACCTGCTTCACCTGCCTTGGGTGTAATTCTTTTAGAAAATATACCCATTACGAATACGGCCACCATTGCAGGTGCGAGCAGCGATTGAATGCCTTGCAGATAGGAGTAAAGGCTGCCGAGACTCATCATGACTGGTATCCATACAATACCAAGTACCACTACAACAATTGTTGCAATACGGCCTACCAAAACGTATCTAGCCTCGCTTTTGCCTTTGAACATTGGCTTATAAAAGTCTTCGGTATACAGTGTAGCGCAAGAGTTGAAGAATGCCGCCAAAGAAGCAACCAATGCGGATATAAAGCCTATGGTAACAATACCTTTCACACCGGCGGGTAATACAAACTTAACCATGGAACCAAAGGCTGTATCAGGGTTGTCTAACGTAAAGCCGCTACCGGGACGTGCCGCCAATGCAGCTGCTATCATACCGGGTATCAGGAACATAAATACAGGCAATATTTTAAAATAACCTGCAGCAATAGTACCTCTGCGAGCACGCTTCATCACTACGTCGCTAGACTCGCCTTTTCGTTGTCCGAGCACACGTTGAACGATGTGTTGGTCGGTAGCCCAATACCAAAAGCCGATGATTGAGGCTCCGATAAATACCCAAAACCCAGGATACTCGTCATAAAACGGGTCGCCTGTTTCAAGGTGAAACATGTGGTTTGTACCATAAGCAACGCCGTCTTTTCCTACGTTTAGTGTTTTAGAAAAGTCGATCATTGCAGTCCAACCGTTAGCAATACTGCCGTCGCCGAGTGCCGACAATCCTAAGAAAAGCACAAGGAACGAACCTAAGATAAGTATAGGCGTTTGAATTGCCGACAGTGTCATCACACCCTTCATGCCGCCCAAAACGGTAAAGATACCCGTTAACACGATCAATCCGATAGCTCCGTACCAGAAAGGCAAGCCAAGAAGACTCTCCATGAAGATACCACCGGTAAACGCGGTTACACTTACTTTGGTCAGCACATAAGCTATAAGTGTAATGATAGACAGCCACGAACCTGTACGAGGTGTGTAGCGATTTTTGAGGAAGTCGGGCATTGTAATGATTTTCCCCAACTTAATGTTCATAAGTTGATAGAACGGCACAAAGAGCCAGCCCAGGATGAGTATCATCCAGCCTTGCATCTCCCAGTGCGCCATACCTACACCTGCATTTGCGCCTGTGCCGGCAAGTCCTACAAGGTGTTCCGATCCGATATTTGCAGCAAAAATAGCCGCACCAATGATATACCAGGGCTCGCCTTTACCGAACAGGTAGTCCTCGCTGTCGGCACCCTGTATCGAACGTTTGTGTTTTTGTATCGAACGCCATACAGCCCAGGCTACAGCCAAAATCCCGACTGCCATAATTGTCCAGTCGAGCCAAATAAATTCATGTGAGTTCCAATTCATAATTTTTATAGATTAGATTATAATAGTTTAAAATTTAACAATCCGATTGACATCTATTTCTCCGATATTGCTTTTGGCCTTGTAATAAAATGCTCCCTTTCTCGATTCTGATGCATCTTTCACACTCAGTTTTTCAAGTACTCCAAGCGACAAAATCTTTTTCCTGAAATTCCCCGGGTCAAATTCATGCTGAAAAATAGCTTCATACAATTTACGCAACTGAATCAGGGTAAACATTTCAGGCAACAATTCGCTTCCGCACAGGCTATATCCGGCCCTTTGCTGAAGTTTAACCAGCGCTTTTTCAAACATTTCCTGATGGTCGAA
The DNA here is from genome assembly GCA_036834745.1 of Prolixibacteraceae bacterium. GTDB lineage: Bacteria > Bacteroidota > Bacteroidia > Bacteroidales > Prolixibacteraceae > Aquipluma. The sequence goes on along the minus strand of DAITNH010000268.1, from coordinate 1,472 downwards.
AATCAGCTTCGGCAGTTTATTGATTGAAATCCAGAAAGCGCCATTTTCCTTCACCCGCTCCTCATCATGCAAATCAATCCGGATTAATGCGTAATAAGCTAAACTGATAACCCTCGCTTCAGGATCACGTTTCGGATCAGAAAAAGAAGCCACCTGTTCCAAAAAGATCTGCTCCAGTCCGGTTGTTTGTTCCAAAATTCGGGCTGCAGCTTCATCGGCCGATTCATTGTCCTCCACAAAACCACCCAACAACGACCAATTGCCTTTGTATGGCTCGAAACTTCGGGGATAAAGCAAAAGCTTAATTTCCTCATCCTGATAACCGAGTATAACACAATCGACTGCAACGTAATGCTGCGGATGTATTTTATACAATTCCATAGAATAAACCTGACGATAATAGTGGCTAAAGTATAAAAGTATTTTTTACTTTTATAAACCTGATTCCAAAAAAAACTGTTTCCTGTTGGAAAACATTTTTTTACTAAAAAAAATGGCAGAAGAGAAATCCCTCCTGCCATTCATATTTTTAATCAGTAAATAAATGACTGCTAATATTTAAATTTTATACTGTAACATCAACAGGAATATCAGTATTGACATTCTTGCTGCCAATCAAGGCATAATACAACAAATATGCAAGTCCCAGGAATGGTACCCAATATGAAACCATATAATTTGCATTATCAGCCACAGCATTTTGAATTAATGGGAGAATACCACCACCAACAACCATGGTCATAAATATTCCTGAAGCTGATGCTACGTATTTACCCATTCCTTCAACGGCAAGGTTAAAGATACCGCCCCACATCACTGAAGTACAAAGTCCGCATAAAATAAGATATACCGCATTGATAGGAACATTTGCGTTTCCGATTGACAATCCCTCAACTGGGTTTGATTGGATAACAGGAATTAAAACTGTAGTCGTGATTGGAGAAATGATTGCCATTACTATTAAGATCATTCCCACTCCTGATGCTACTATAAGCATGGTCTTACTGGAAACTTTACCACCAATAGAAGCACCAACAAAACGTCCGACGAGCATCAGAAACCAATATGTTCCGACAACAAAACCGGCTGTGGTTGCAATCAATCCGCCAGCGGCTGGATCTGTAAGGAAAAAGAACAATGTTCCCGGAATACCAATTTCAACACCTACATAAACAAAAATTCCTACAGCGCCTAAAACAAAGTGACGGAACGACCATGCACTGTATTTTGAAAATTCTTTGATTTTTTGTTTGATAACATGAGGTTCCGGAATATCAACAAAAAATAATACGAAGCCTACCAATGCAAAAATACCCATGGCAATAAACATTACCGGATTCACATCTTTTATGGCTGTATCCTTTGTAACCTCACCAACCAACGCACCAACCAACATAGGTACCATCGTCCCCATCAATGAATTGAATGAACCTCCTACCTGAATCAGTTGATTTCCCTTTTTACCTGCACCA
>DAITNH010000267.1:1758-7762 GCA_036834745.1 Prolixibacteraceae bacterium | reverse complement strand
GTTGCGACTGAACACTGACCACTGAGACTGACCACTTCCTTTAATATTTCATTTCACTAACATTCTCCACGTCGATGTTCTGCAGGTTCCTGTAAATATTGATGATCAGAGCAATGGCGACCGAAGCTTCGGCTGCTGCAATTCCAACAATAAACAGCGAAAAGAAATGTCCCTGCATTTGATCGGGATACAAATACCGGTTGAAAACCAGAAAGTTGATATTCACCGAATTCAAAATCAATTCAACTGACATCAGCATGGTAATCAGGTTACGGCGAATAATGAACCCGCAAACTCCGATGAAAAACATGAGTGTGCTGACCACTAAGAAATGTTCGATTCCAATTCCCTCAATCATATCTCTGAATTTTTATTTTTATCTTTTTTTGCAATAATTATCGCGGCAATCATGGCTGCCAGCAATAAAATACTGATTAATTCGAATGGCAAAACATATCCGTTTTTACCGGTGCTCAGCAGTTGATTTCCGATAACTGACATGTCAACGGGAAGTTCCGGAGAAGTATTGGCAATGAAAGGGTGGGTGAGGAGCGTTGCAAGAACAACTCCGCTTCCAACTACAGCCACGCCGATTCCCATCAGCAGATTCATTGTTTCGGGACGTTTAAAACGATGAGAAATGTGGTGTGTAAGCAGGATACTGAAAATGATCAGCACCACAATACCTCCGGCATAAAGCGTTAACTGCACTGCCGCCATAAACTCATATTTCAGCATAAAGTACAATCCTGAAGTTGCAACAAGTACAAACAGCAGATATACCGCAGCTCTTAAAATTCTCCGCGTTGTAACCGACAGAACGGAAAATGTCAGGATAATTCCTGATAACAGGTAAAACATGAATACGCTCAGGCTCATTTTTTTGCCTCCTTTTTTAGTGACGAACCCGGTTGGTTCAAGACTTTGGTCAGTTTGTGCCGGTCGAAAACGGCATGTTCAAATTCCTGTCCGAACGCAAGTGCATCCGAAGGACATGTTTTCACGCACAATCCGCAGAAAGTACACATCGACAGGTGGAAAATATGTTTGTCGATCACGCGTTCCAGTTTTCCTTCAGGATTGGCAACGCGGTCGGTAATGATTTCAATCGAACCATTCGGGCAGTTCATTTCGCAAATTCCACAGCCCGTGCAGGCGTGTTGGTTATTCTCATCGTGCGGCATGATGATTTCGCCTTTGAAACGTGGCTCCATTTTCAGGGTGGCACGGTTCTCGGGATATTGCTGGGTCACAATTTGTCCCGGACTTACAAAGTACTTCCCGGTGACCCGCATTCCGGCCCACAGCGAGGAAATCCCTCTGAATAAATCGCTAAAATATTTTGATATGCTGTTCATCGTTTTCGCTTATAATTTAAAAATGCCAGTGCATCATTACTAAAAATGCGATCAGCAGAATGTTAAACATACTGATTGGCAATAAGAATTTCCATTCAAGGGTAAGCAACTGGTCGATACGCAAACGTGGGAATGTCCATTTGAACCACATAATCACGTAGATGATGAAGAAGGTTTTGGTAAAAAACCAAACGATCGATGGAATGTAATCCATTACCTGGTTAAAACCTTCCCAGTTCCCGATGTGGAATGGCATCCATCCGCCCAGAAACACTGTTGCACCAAGGGCTGCAACAATAAACATGTTGATGTATTCGGCCAGGAAAAAGAATGCAAACTTAATTCCTGAATATTCGGTATGGAATCCGGCGGTCAGCTCCGATTCTGCTTCGGCAAGGTCAAAAGGTCCGCGGTTGATTTCGGCTGTACTGGCAATCAGGAAAATGATGAATGCGATAAATGCCGGAATGTGGCCTTTAAAAATCCACCAGCCATCGGCCTGACTTTCAATAATTCCTGTAAGCGACATCGTTCCCGAAAATACCACAATTGCCATCAGCGAAAGTCCAACTGAAAGTTCGTAACTTACAATCTGTGCGCCACTTCTCATGGCTCCGATCAGCGGATATTTACTGTTGCTCGACCATCCGGCAATCAGGATACCAACTACTCCGAGCGACGAAACTGCCATCACGTAAAAAACACCGATGTTGAAATCGAGTACATGAAGTCCTTTGGCAAACGGCACTGCGCCCATTGCCATAAACGAGGCGATGATCACAATGAAAGGAGCCAGAATAAACAGTAAATGATCGGCTTTGCGAATCGGGATCAATTCCTTCATCAGCAATTTGATAAGGTCGGCGATGGTTTGCAGCAAACCCCATTTTCCTACACGGTTAGGGCCAACCCGGTTTTGAATGACCGCACAAACTTTACGTTCGAGGTAAACCAGAAAAAGTCCGAGCAATGCGTAAAAAATCAGAAATACAAGTCCGATAATTACCAATTCAGTCAGAACGGCCAGTCCCGGGCTCATCCAGCTGTTTAAGGCAGCATCAATCGATCCGGTAAGCGTTGAAAAATCGTATATTTTTGAAGACATATCTGTGTTCATTTATCTGTCAATATCAGGAATTACAAGGTCGAGAGAACCGCTGATGGCAACCAGATCGGCAATTTTTCCTCCGGCGGCCAATTCGTTCATCACAAAAAGGTTGCTGAAGTTTGGCGAACGGAATTTTACGCGGTATGGTGTTTTGTTGCCATCGCTCACCACATAGACGGCCAACTCACCGCGGGCAGTCTCCACTCTTTTAAAGTATTCTCCTGCTGGTAGTTTGATGATCGGTTTCATTTTGGCGGTAAAATCGCCTTCAGGAATATTGTCAACCAGTTGCTCAATGATTTTCATCGATTCCCACATTTCGCCCATACGAACCTGATAGCGGGCAAAAGTATCGCCTTCGGTCATCAGAATTTCGTTGAACTGAACTTTATCGTAAGCGCCGTAAGGTGCAATTTTGCGGATGTCGCAGGCTAAATTAGATCCACGTCCCGAAGGTCCGGTTACGCCGTAAGCAATCGCTTTTTCGCGGCTCATGTACCCAACTCCTTTTGCACGTTCCTGAAAAATGATATTTCCGGTCAGCAGTTGGTCGTATTCGGGTAGTTTTTTCCTGAAATAGGTGATGAATTCTTTGGTTCGTTTCTGGAAATTTGGATGAACGTCGTGCATCAAACCTCCGGGAGTATTGAAACTGTGCAGCAGGCGCGATCCGAATGATTCTTCAAAAATATCCAGAATATGTTCGCGGTCGCGCAATCCGTAGAAGAAGGCAGTCAATGCGCCCAAATCCATGCCAAAAGCACACCACCAAAGCTGATGCGAAGCGATGCGGTTTAGCTCATCCAGAATGGTGCGGATGTATTTTACACGCTCCGGAACTTCCACCTGCATGGCTTCTTCAACCACCATACAAACCGCTTCGTTGTTGATGTGCGCCGAAAGGTAATCCATCCGGTCGGTCAGGTGAATGATTTGCTGGTAAGTATCGGCTTCGCACATTTTTTCGATGCCCCGGTGAATGTACCCGATATGAGGAATCAGGTATTTTACGGTTTCACCTTTCAGGCAAACTTCAAACCTCAAAACTCCGTGAGTAGAAGGATGCTGCGGACCCATATTGATAATATAGTCCTCGTTCTCCCTTACAATCACATCTTTAATTATCTCTTCACTCATAAATTGAGTTTTAACGTTCAATGATATTTATTTCGTCGCGGAAATCTTTGCGGAGTGGGTATCCGTAATCATCTTCCAGAAACAATCGTTTCAGGTTGGGATGGTTGTTAAACCGGATTCCGAATAAATCGAAAACTTCGCGTTCGTGGAATTCGGCAGTTGCCCAAACAGAAGAAACACTGTCAACCAAAGGATTTTCGCGGTCGGTTAAAACCACTTTCAATACAATCAGGTGCCTGAATTGGGTAGAATCCAAATGATAAACAACTGTCATATTCGTTGTGAAATCCACAGCGGTCAGGCTGATCAGGTAATCAAAAGCTGTTTCCTTGTTATTCTTTAATCCTTCGGCCAAAGCCAAAATCTTTTCGGCAGGAACAATTACTTCCGTCAGTTGTGTTCCTTCAGGAAAAGTCGCTTCCGGAACCATTTTCAGGATAATTTCTGATAATTCTTGTTTATTCAGCATGGTTATGGAATTAAAGCAGTTTGTCTGTATCGGTTTCCGTAGGACTTGAAATCGATTCGCCTTTGATTTTACGCTGAAGCTGCATCACGCCGTAAAGCAATGCTTCAGGACGGGGCGGGCATCCGGGAATGTAAACATCCACGGGAATAACATGATCGACTCCGCGAACCACCGAATAGGAGTTGTAAAAGAATGGCCCTCCGGAAACGGCACAGGCACCCATAGCAATTACATATTTCGGATCTGGCATTTGATCGTATAAACGCTTCAGTACCGGAACCATTTTGTGAACGATGGTACCTGCAACCACAATCACGTCGGCCTGACGCGGCGATGCGCGGTACACTTCAATCCCAAAACGGGCAAAATCGTGACGCGATGCTCCGGCTGCCATCATTTCAATACCACAGCAACTGGTGGCAAAAGTAAGTGGCCAGATTGAGTTTGACCGGCCCCAGTTAAGCAGGCCATCGATACTGGAGAGAAATACGTTTCCTCCAGTCTTTTTGAGCAATTCGAGCGACTCGTTGTCACCAAAATCCTCATATTCCATTGATTTAATTCCTATACCCATTTTAATGCTCCTTTTTTCCATGCATACAAAAGCCCAAGACCCAGTACGAAAAAGAAAATGATGATTTCAACAAATGCCCTGATTCCAATCTCACCCATTACCACTGCCCAGGGGAAGAGGAATACGGTTTCGACGTCGAAAATCAGGTAAATAATGGCAAACAAATAATAACCCACGTTGAACTGTATCCATGCGGGGCCTTCAGTGGGAATACCGCATTCGTAAGGTTCCGATTTCGCAAGGTTAAATGATTTTGGTGCTGCCAGGGTAGCAAAAATAATCGCTCCTCCAACAAGAACGAGGGCGATGATAAAGAAGAGAATTAGTGATTCACTTTCCATATTTAGATATATAGATAATTTGATCGAAAAATTAACGCGGCAAAAGTAGTTTTTTCAATTTAGCATCAAACCTTTTTTAGAAAAAAAATGGGTTGATATATAATAACCGGATGTGTGGATGAATATCCATATATTTATGAATCCGTATGTAAATTTCCACAATATGTTATGTTTTGTTTGGCGATTTTTCATCAAGGAAGATATTTGCCTCTTCGGAACGCTCAATTGCATAGAAAGTAATGATTTTAACTGATTAGCGACTTTGCAGTTGACAGGTGATTTCTATCTTTCAGATGATAGGGATTGTCTGGATATATTTTTTACATTTGTTTTGACCTATACAATCCTTAATGCTAAATCTCACTAAAACTAAGATTATGAATAGAAAATCATTGTTGCTCCTTGCATTTATTTTTAGCTGCATTTTTGCCCATGCGCAGCAAGTAGGTTCGTCGCCGGAATACATTAAAGCTTTAACCGCAGAATGGAAGGGAGAACGTTTCGCGGATGGAAGGCCAAAAGTTTCGGATGCTATTCTTGAAAGATTAAAGAATATCTCCATAGAAGAAGCATGGGGCGTATTGCGGAACAAAGGATTTCATAATCAGTTCGAAGGTGACTGGACGATTATCAATCCTGAAGAAGCAATGACCGGTAGAGTTGTAACAGCCCAGTATATGCCTCTGAGACCCGACTTTGAAAAGCAGTTAAAAGAGCAGGGTAAAAAAGAAAACCGGGCACAGCAGGGAGGTACCAATTCATGGCCAATTGATATGCTGACAACCGGAGATGTATATGTAGCCGACAGTTATGGTAAAATTGCTGATGGCACACTTATCGGGGATAACCTTGGCAATTCAATTTATGCCAAATCACAGCGAGGTGTGATTTTTTACGGATCTGTCAGAGATCAGGAAGGTTTATCCGAAATTAAAGGTTTTAACGGATGGATTAAAGGAGCAGATCCTTCTTATATTCAGCAAATGATGCTCACTTCTATCAATGCACCCATTCGGG
>DAITNH010000267.1:0-1658 GCA_036834745.1 Prolixibacteraceae bacterium | reverse complement strand
GATCCTTCTTATATTCAGCAAATGATGCTCACTTCTATCAATGCACCCATTCGGGTTGGGCGTGCTATTGTTTTACCGGGCGATATCGTACTTGCCAAAAAATACGGTGTAGTTTTTATTCCGGCCTATCTGGTCGAAGATCTTGTATTGACATCTGAGGTAACAGCACTTCGTGACGAATTCGGACACCAAAGGCTCAGAGAAAAGAAATATCTGGCCGGTGCGATAGATAGTGAGTGGTCGGAAGAAATCAAAAAAGATTTTTTGAACTGGTTGAATAATTATCCCGGCAAATTACCAATGTCGAAAGAAGAATTGGATAATTACCTGAAAGAAAGGAATTACTAATATTTTAACAAACACGATTTTTTCCCTTAAAACTCTAAAACTAAAAAAATGAAAAGCATTATTCAGCAAATTGCTGCTCAAAATAAAAAGATTGAAAGCGCTGAAAAGAAAGCCATCAATGATGAAATAGAAAATCCTCAAACAAGTAATAACCGACGAAATTTTCTGAAGAAAACAGCGCTCGGAGGTTTGGCTTTGGGTGGTCTGATGAAAATGTCGGTTGAAGATACCATTGCACAAACGACCGCAAGTGTATCGAGAGCTTCAAGTCCTTCAGAATTGAAAATTACCGACATGCGATATGCTTTAACCTCTGTACTTGGCGGTACTGCCATTATCCGTATTGATACCAATCAGGGTATTTCCGGATTAGGCGAAGTGAGGGACGGGGCAGATGTTCGTTATGCACTGATGCTTAAAAGCCGGATATTGGGACTTAATCCATGCAATGTGGAAATGATTTTTAAGATCATTAAACAGTTTGGTGGCCAGGGACGTCAGGCAGGCGGTGTGTGCGGTGTTGAAATGGCGCTTTGGGATATAGTTGGTAAAGCTTACGGTGTTCCTGCCTGGCAGTTGTTGGGAGGAAGATACCGCGATAAGATCAGATTATATGCTGATACTCCGGAAGGTAAATCGCATGAAGAACAAACAGAACGTATAAAATACCGCATTCAGGATCAGGGATATACCTGGCTGAAGATGGATCTTTCCATCAATTCACTGAAGAATATACCGGATACTTTGGTCAATAAGGAATTCTGGGATGGAGCATCAGGACAGTATGACCTTCGTCAATATATGGGTTATGGAAATACCAAACACCCTTTTACCCAAATACAAATAACAGATAAAGGTCTTGAGGAACTGGCTAAAATTGCAGAACATACGCGGGAACATGTTGGTTGGGATATTCCCATTTCGACAGATCATTATGGCCATTTCGATTTAAACAATGGTATTCGTTTAGGACGTGCAATTGAGAAATACCGGCTGGCCTGGCTGGAAGACATTGTTTCATGGGAATACAGAAGTCAGTGGAAAACAATGACTGATGCGCTGGAAACTCCTACTACTACCGGCGAAGATATTTACCTGTTGGAATATTTTAAACCGCTGATCGATATCCATGCTGTTGATATTATTCACCCTGATTTGGCATCTTCAGGCGGACTTTTAGAAACCAAAAGAATTGGCGATTATGCTGAAGAAAAAGGTATTGCCATGGCGATGCACCAGGCAGGCACGCCGGTTTCGTTTATGGCAAGCGTTCATTGTGCCGCAGCAACCCAAAACTTTTTAGCGCTTGA
>DAITNH010000266.1:6079-7766 GCA_036834745.1 Prolixibacteraceae bacterium | reverse complement strand
TTCTATCAAACCGTCCTTTTCAAAGCTTTTAAGAAGCTTTACTGCACTCTCTGTCGAGATGCCTGCGAAGTCGGCCATGTCTTTGCGAGAAAGAAGCTGAAAAATTTCAGGATATTCAGGTTTCAGGCTATCTATATACAGCAGGGTGTCGGCAATACGCCCGTTCATTTGTTTATACATCACTGTTCGCAGCGTATCAAAAAGATTCGAATTTTGCTCGCAGTACCGGCGAATAATTCCCAATCCAAATGTTCCGTTTTGCCTGATTATTTGTGTGATCGCTTCTTTTTCAACCAAAAAAACCTGACAATCCGTTAATGCAACCGATGAGTAGTTGAATGTGTTTTTCGCGAATACGGAAGATAATCCGACGAACTCACCAGGTTTGATGATTCTCAGATTAAAGCTTTTCGCGTTGTCACCCTCGATGTATTGCTTAGCCAAACCCTTCATCACGAAAAGCACATACGAAGCGAAAGTCCCCTGTTTGGTCAGGTTGTCGCCTTTCCTGAACAGAACTTGTGTTTTGCTTACCCTTACCAGCTCAACCTCGTCAGTTGTAAGCGTCTGAAAACAAGGGGCCTGGAGGTCGCAAATAAAATCACTATCGGTTTCAAGAATGGGTTTCATAATTTGTACTGAAATTTATTTCGCTTGCAAAGTTAGGATTATACTTCGACTGGGCATAGCTTGAGTTACTAATTGTTGCACTGGGTCACAACCCTGATTTGTAGAAATTATTAAGCGCCCATTTATGCCCGCTCAATATGTATATCAATAAAAAAGTTGTCGCAGTTCAATTCAGGAGCCGATGCGCTTCGCCCGTAAAATCTTTTCTCCCCCTGATTTGTGATGTAGTTTTGCATCGTAACAATTAAAACAAATCAGACATGTTATACACCAATTTAAAACACATCGAAAGCGCTGCGGAACATGCACAAATAATCAACGAAAACGAAAATGTAACAGTTATCTGTGGACGCATGGGGCCAATGTGTGTTCCGGTTTACCGAATTGTCGAAGAATTGGAAAAGGAATATCCTCATGTAAAATTCTTCGACATGGAATTTGACAATCCTGAATCGCAGGTTATTCGCACTTTGCCTGAAGTTCGCGGTTTTATGGGAATTCCGTTTACCATTTATTACAAAAACGGACAAGTGGTGAAAGCGACTACAAGTATTCAATCGAAAGCGCAGATAACAGCCATATTGGATCAGGAATTTGCAGCAACCGTAAACGCTTAATTCAACAAATCAAACACATAACATAAAAGTAATATGCAAACAACATTTATTATAATCGGAGTTTTAATGGCCGCTTTCATCGGTTTCCGCTATTTCGCAATGGCAAAAATGAAAAACACTCCTTTGGTGGCCGACCATGCAAAAGTATTGACCCTTACAGAACAAAATTTTCAACAAAAAACAAAAGGCAAAGTGGTGTTGGTCGATTTCTGGGCAAGCTGGTGCGCACCTTGTCGCATGATGGCACCAGTTTTAAACGATGTTTCCGCTGAATTATCAGGAAACTCGCATGTCGGAAAAGTTGACATTCAACAATACGAATCGCTTGCGCAAAAATTTAAGGTCAGGAGCATCCCAACCCTGATCCTGTTTAAAAACGGCACAGAAATCAACCGTTTTGTGGGAATCAAATCAAAAGAGTTTTTACTGAAAGAGATTGC
>DAITNH010000266.1:1630-5979 GCA_036834745.1 Prolixibacteraceae bacterium | reverse complement strand
AAATCAACCGTTTTGTGGGAATCAAATCAAAAGAGTTTTTACTGAAAGAGATTGCGAAAGTAGGATAACATGGAAAAGATATTAATTATAGGAGGAGTTGCCGCTGGAGCAACCGCGGCAGCCAAAGTACGCCGCATTTCACCAAAAGCTGAAATCATAATGCTTGAAGCCGGACCGGACATTTCATTTGCCAATTGCGGATTGCCGTATTACATTGGTGGTGACATCACGAGCAGGTCGAAACTGATTCTGCAAAGTCCGGAAAGTTTTAATGAGCAATACAGAGTTGAAGTACACACCCATACGATTGTTTCGTCGATCGACAGAACTGCGCACAAGGTAAAAACACTGGACACACGCAGCGGCGAACATAAAACGTTCGAATACACCAAACTAATTCTGGCGCAAGGCGGTAGGCCTATAAAGCCAACCCTTCCCGGCGCTGATTACGATCATGTTTTCACGCTGTGGACTTTGGAAGACATGGATAAAATTTCATATCATCTGGAAGAAAAGAAACCCAAAAACGCAGTTGTTGTAGGCGGAGGATTTATTGGTCTGGAAATGGTGGAAGCTTTGGTTAAAAGAGGACTGAAAGTGAATGTTGTGGAAATGATGCCCCATGTGATGGCCATTATGGAAGCCGAAACGGCAGGATTTGTTGAGACTGAAATGCTTTCGTATGGCGTTGGTATTCATACCGGTGCAGGCGTTACCGAAATCATGCCGCGGACAGTAAAACTCGATAACGGAAAAATACTGGATGCCGATATGGTTTTGCTTTCGATTGGCGTTCGACCAACACTGCAACTGGCTATAGATGCAGGTCTCGAAATTGGCGAGGCAGGCGGATTGCTCGTCAATGAACAACTGCAAACTTCCGATCCCGATATTTACGCTGCTGGCGACATGGTCGAGATCGAACATCGCGTAAACGGTAAAAAAGTACGCATTCCGTTGGCCGGTCCCGCAAACCGTCAGGGACGAATTGCCGCTGAAAATGCGTTGGGTGGAAATCATGCATACAAAGGTTCAATCGGAACTTCGGTGGTGCGTGTTTTTGAAGCGGTAACCGGAATAACCGGGTTCTCGCTGAAACAGGCCCATGCTGCCGGATTGGATGCCGACGCGGTTGTTGTTCACAAAGAACATCACACTTCCTATTATCCGGGCGCCGAAACGGTAACCACCATGTTGATTTACGACCGCAATACGGGAATTATTCTTGGAGGACAAACCGCTGGTTATAAAGGAGCTGACAAACGTCTGGATGTGATTGCAACTGCAACAGCTTCAAAACTGACGATCAGTGATCTGGCTGATATTGACTTTGCTTATTCGCCACCCATCGGAACTGCCAACGATGCGATTAACATGGCTGCCTACACTGCCGAAAACAGAATTTCAGGATTCAGTCCATCCGTAACGGTAGCAGAACTTGACAATTTTATTGAAGGAAAAAATCCTGTTTTTGTTGATGTTCGTGATGTTTTTGCGTTCGAAAAAAGTCATGTAAATGGTGCTGTTCATATTCCGCTGGAATTATTATCAGAACAAATGAATACCATAGCCAAAGGTCGTCCGGTGATTGTTTATGACGAAACCGGGAAAAAAGGACATCAGGCGCTTCGCACTTTGCTGGGCGCTGGTTATAATGATGTTACCAATATTTCAGGCGGACATACCTCACTGCAACGACAGGCTAGAACCATTGGTTTTAAACACCTCCAAATAGATATTTTACCTGTTGAGCAAAAATCTCTGGAAGAAGAAACTTCGAAGACTGAAGTAAAATCAGCAGCAAAAGCAAAGGATGTCAATTCGCCACTGGTTATTGATGTGCGCACTATTGAAGAATTCGAAGACGGTGCATATCCCGGTGCAATCAATATTCCGTTAGACGAATTGCAAATGAAAATCAATGAATTAGGCAATACTTCAAGAGAAATAACGCTATATTGTGCCTCAGGAGCCCGTTCGGCCTATGGGCAACGAATGCTGATGCAAATGGGTTTTGCCAATGTGACCAATGGCGGTGGAATTGCTGCGATGATGTCACGTCAAAACACAAAATCATCAGCCGGAAGCTCGTCAAACGAACCTGTTGTTGTAGATGTGCGTACCACAGAAGAATTTCATTCAGGAGCTTTTCCCGGTGCGATCAATATTCCGTTGGATGAATTGCAAATGCGAATCATCGAATTAGGTAATAAGTCAAGGGAAATAACGCTTTACTGTGCTTCAGGAGCGCGATCTGCCTATGGACAAAGAGGCTTGCAACAGATGGGTTTCACCAACGTAAAGAACGGTGGCGGTTTAATGCAAATGATGAAGCGGAGATAATATTTAACTAAACAAATCTAACCTATGCAAAACGTTTTTTCTTATGTCGATTTCCAACAAAAAATTGAAGGACTCGATCATGTCGCCCTATTGATTCACAATCCTGAAAATGAATCGTCCCGATGTGCGTTCCGGAGTATTGCGGAAGCCTCGCACTTGAATCAGACAATTTCGGTTTTTATAGCCGATGTGAGTCAGGTTCAGGACATTCATCCAGTTTACCAGATTAAGAGTGAACCTTCACTGTTGCTTTTTGCGAATAGAAAACTCGTAAATATTGTCGAAGGTTGTCATGAAAGTGACTACTTCAAAGCTATGATCAATCAAGGTTTATCAGAAGAAAGATCATGAAGCAAGGCTTATAATACCCAGCCTTCTGCCCGAATGGAGGTTAAAATAGAAAGTTTAATATTTGAAGTACGGACATCAGATAAAGAAAAATAACAATTAAATAAACAACTATGTTTGAAGTAATTAAGAAACTTTTAGGAATAAAAGCAATCGACTATGCCCAGTTAATGAAAGAAGGGGCAATAATATTAGATGTTCGCACCAAAGGTGAATATGGATCCGGACATATCAGGGGATCAGTCAATATTCCGGTTGAGCAACTGCACAAGAATCTTCACAAGTTAAAAGACAAAAAACGTCCCATAATTGCTTGCTGTGAATCAGGTATGAGAAGTTCCTCTGCAAAGGGAATTTTAACTTCAAATGGTTTTATCAATGTCCACAATGGTGGCAGATGGATGAGCCTGAATAATAAATTGTGATAATTATATTCGAATGAAAAAAGTTTTAATTCTGGGTGGCGGATTTGCCGGTATCCAAACAGCTATTCAATTACAAAAAAGTGGAAAATTCAAGGTAACACTTGTTTCCGACCGCGATTATCTTTTTCTCTTTCCCATTTCAATTTGGGTTCCGGTACGTATCAAAGAATTCAGCGACGTGAAAGTTCCGCTGGCCAGGATTCAGAAAAAATATCCGTTTGAAGTAATTATTGATTCAGTAAAAGAAATTCATGCAGCAGATCATTCTGTGGTTTGTGAAAGCCAAACCCTGAATTACGACTATCTGGTGGTTGCTTTTGGAGCCGATAAAATGAAGCAAAAAGGCATCGAAAATACGTTGTCGATTTGTGGAAAGCCAGAAGTTTCAGTCTCTATCCGAGATGGGATTGATGCGTTGATTGAGAAAGGCAGCGGAAAAATTGCAATTGGGTTCGGCGGAAATCCGAAAGATAAATCGGCTGTTCGCGGGGGGCCTGCTTTCGAACTGATTTTCAACATCCACAACATGCTGAAGAAGTTGAAAATCAGGCAAAATTACGACCTCACGTTCTTTGCACCGATGGAAGAACCGGGAGCAAAAATGGGCAAAGGTTCTTTGGCAATGTTGGATAAAATGTTCGATAAATATAAGATTGGAAAACGTTTCGGTAAAAAAATTACTGAATTTGAACCCGGTGCGGTTGTGTTTGAAGATGGATTGAAACTGGAAGCCGATTTGACTTTGTTTATCCCCGCTTCGACCGGGCATCATGTGTTGCTGACGAGCGATTTACCTACAACCGAGGCTGGTTTTATTCAGATTGATACTTCGTGTCAGGTACGCGGGCTTGAAAATGTGTATGCCATTGGCGATATCTCGGCCATGGAAGGCCCGGAATGGATTGCCAAACAGGGACATGTCGCTGAATTAATGGGCAGGGTTGCGGCGCACAACATTATTTCTAAAGTAACGGGTACTGGTACCAAAAAACATTACCACGAATCGCCCAACATACTTTGCGTGATGGATACCGGTGATGGAGCTGCTTTTGTTTTCAGGAATACGAAAACATCGTTCATTATTCCGATGCCTTTTATTGGTCATTGGATGAAAAGAGGCTGGGGAACTTATTCCAAAATAACCAAAGTGGGTATTTTCAGGCACTTTTCAGGATTCATATTTTCAGAATAAAGAAATTCAATGAGAAAAATCTTAAAAGTATTGGTCGATAG
>DAITNH010000266.1:0-1530 GCA_036834745.1 Prolixibacteraceae bacterium | reverse complement strand
TATTTTCAGAATAAAGAAATTCAATGAGAAAAATCTTAAAAGTATTGGTCGATAGCCGAATGATTATCCTCTCCGTTTTGGGTGTTTCCCTTTATTTGGCAATATCCCATTTTAATATTTCGCTTTGGTATATTCTTGCCGCAGGAGTATTCCTGGGCTTGATATTCGGTAAAGTTTTCTGCAGGTGGGTTTGCCCGATGGGACTGATCATGGAATTGTTGATGAGTTTGGGAGGTGATGATGGTAAAATCAAACAAATGTATCAGTATCACAAAATCGGTTGCCCAATTGCCTGGATTTCAGGATTTCTGAATAAATATTCAATTTTCAGGATAAAACTGAATGAGGATACTTGTAAAACCTGCGGCATTTGCGACAAACAATGCTATATCGTAGCAATGGAACCTGCAAAATTCAGTCTCTACAAACCAAAAATGATCGCTCCGGGCGACAGTAATACCTGCTCAAAATGCCTGAGATGTGTGGCATCCTGCCCAAATGGAAGTTTAACTTATAAAGTATAGAAAAGATGAAAGCAAACTTTGAAACCATCATAAACGATTCAAAACCTGTTGTAGTCGATTTTCATGCCTTGTGGTGCGGACCTTGCAAGGTGCAGTCGCCAATTCTAAAAGAAGTGGCAGCCGAACTTGGCGACCGTGTAAAGGTGATCAAAATTGATGTGGACCAAAATCAGCAATTGGCTGGCCGATATCAGATTCAAAGCGTTCCTACACTGATCGTTTTCAAGAATGGCAAATTGGTTTGGAGGCAGTCAGGAGTTGTGAGCAAAAATCAGTTAATAAGCATTTTAAATCAAAATATTTAACTTGTATTTCTAAAAACCGTCCTCTAAAACGATGAGAAACGATGACTCAAAATAAAAACCATTGGTACGATGGTTGGTTTTACGATACAATTATTGCACCCAATCAGGATAAGTTATTTGGGCAAATAAAGAATCTCATTGAATCCCATTCGAAAGTAATTGATGTAGGCTGTGGAACTGGTCGCTTAGCTTTTGCACTGGCCGATCAAGGCATCTCTGTTTTAGGAATTGACTTGTCGAAACGGAATATCGACAGGGCAAATCTGAACTTGCTTCAGCAACCAAACGATCAAATTACATTCGAACATCTCAGCCTAAGTGAAATTTGTAATCAAAAGCTGCATACACATTTTGATTATGCAGCAATAACCTATGTTATTCATGAAGTAAATGAAAACGAAAGAATCATTCTTCTGAATGAAATATCCCAGGTTGCCGATAAGATTATTATAGGAGACTATTTTGTTCCCAGACCAAGAGGTTTTGAAGGCAATCTCAGTGAAATTATTGAGTTTATGGCTGGGGCAGAGCATTATAGAAACTATAAAAGCTATATGGCCAGCGGAGGCATTTATCATTTGGCAAACAAAGCCGGATTAAGGATTATTGATGAAATAAGAAATCAATCCTCAACAAATCACATCGTTGTACTGGCAAAATAGAATATGCGCATCAGAGCGATTGCCCACAATTTATGAATT
>DAITNH010000265.1:0-7770 GCA_036834745.1 Prolixibacteraceae bacterium | reverse complement strand
CAAACATGATTGCCAGTACGATCGCAAACTTCCAGTTCACATAGCCATTTTTGGAGTAGTTGAGGGCTGCCATCAGAGTAACCGGAGGAATCATAAATGCAAGTGAAGTTCCCTGTGCCTGGTGTTGCGAAAGGCCCATAAAGAATATGAGTGACGGAATGACAATAATGGCTCCGCCAACGCCCAAAGTACCACTAAAAATACCGGCCATCAAACCAATAATTGCAAGTATGATAATTTGTGTGACAGTCATAAGGAATTGATCAGTTCTTCGTTATCGCAGCGTTGAACCGGAAACCGATTCCGTGAAGGTTCAGTATTTTAATGTTTTCGTCGCTACCCAGGTATTTCCGCAACCTGGAAATAAAAACATCCAGGCTTCGTCCAAGGTAGTAATCGTCTGATCCCCAAACCTGTTTAAGGATATCAGAGCGGCTAAGAACTTTGTTCGGATTATCGCAAAAATAACGAAGCAATTCCGCTTCCTTGTAGGTCAATGTTTTTCGCTCCCCATTGGCGTCAAGTATCAAACTGTCGAAATAGAAGTTGAAATGGCCCAGTTTATAGTAATTCTGGTCGTTGGCAGGTTCATTTGCAGGCAGGCTGCGTTTCAGGAAAATGCGGATTTTCAGCAGCAATTCTTCCATGCTGAATGGTTTGGTAATGTAATCATCGCCGCCAATTGTCAATCCAGTAATACGGTCTTCTGTCATCGAGCGCGCTGTAAGGAAAATGATCGGCACATGGTCATCAATTTCCCTGATTTCTTTGGCAAGGGTAAACCCGTCCTTTTTCGGAAGCATCACATCGAGCAGGCACAAGCTAAATTTTCCTGATTCAAATATTTTCACCGCTGCTTCGCCATCTTCCACCGAAGTGACCACATAACCGGCTTGTTCCAGATTATCTTTGACAATAAAATTGAGGGTTTTGTCATCCTCAACCAACAGAATTTTTTCGCCTTGGTAGTTCATTTTATTGATTTGTGAATTTCAACAATAAAAGTACTTCCTTTCCTTGGATTTTCGATCACTTTTATTTGCCAACCATGTATTCTGACAATTTTTTTCACATAATCCAATCCTAACCCAAAACCCTTTACATCATGAACATTTCCGGTCGGAACACGGTAAAAGCGGTTGAAAATCTTTTTACGGTAATCTTTAGGAATCCCTATTCCATTGTCATCAAACGAAATAATGTAGCGTTCCTTAATTTCTTCGAGCCTAATAATAATATCAGGAACAACAGAACAGTACTTGATTGAATTATCGAGAATATTAAAAATCAGATTTGAGAAATGCAGTTTGTCGGCGGCTATATTTGCATTGTCAACATTCGAAACTAAATTTATTGAGTAAGCATTTCCGTTCTGACTGTTCTTAAATTCAATGATTGCCTCAGTAATGAATGAATTCAATTCAATTTGTTCCAGATTTAACTGAAGCTTGGTTTTTTCGATGGTTGCCATTTGAAGCAGTTTTTCGACCTGGGCCGAAAGCCGCCTGTTTTGCTGACCTATTATCTTCACGTATTCACTCAGGCGCTCGGGCTGCTCAATAATTTTCGGATTTGAAAGTACCTTGGCGGCAAGTTCGATAGAGGCGATGGGTGTTTTGAATTCGTGTGTGAGGTTATTAATGAAATTCTTCTGAATTTCACTCAACTGCTTCTGTTTAATAATGATATAAAGGGCATATCCAAAGAATATGACCACAAAAAACAGAATGCCGGTCATGAAATACCAGGCGAGCAGGCGCGAATTATAAAACTGTGACCGATCGGGAAAATGAACGCCAAAGTAATAAGTGTATTTTTCGCAGGTAGGCAAATTGCAAACGCTGATCCTTTTATTTACTTTTTTAATGTGCTTATCGTACAATATTTCCTCCTGACTACAGGAAAGTGTGTCGTGACTTTTGATGGATTTTCGGTTGGCGTTTTGAGAATCTGCTTTGGAAATATTCCCCTGCACCATTTTCTTTGAATCACAATCGTAAATTCCGTATTCAAACGGAAGGTTTAAATTTCGTTTTTTGAATTCGATGTTTAGAAGGTGCTCCAATATATTCGGATCAATTACGTCGTTCACATTGACCACGTAATAATTATTTGAAATTTGATCGACCGGGCAATTTTCTGTTGGATTGGAAGCGCGACCATGAACCTTGTTGTTGTATTCATTTATCTGGCTTGCCACACTGCGCAAAGCACTCGTAGTTAATTCGTGAAACTGCTTTTCATTCAGGTCAACCGATTTTTTCAGGAAGAAAAACTGAACAAGCAGAATCCCCAGCACTGAAATAGTTGCCATTATTATTACAAAACCAATCGAATTCCTCTTCATAAAGCCGCAAATATTTTGCTATTTAAATACGAAACTAAGCAAAAAAAACGTCTCTTTAATTCATTAACAGTTCATTAACAAAAGTTTGGTCGTATTAACAGTAATTAAAAGAAAGGTTTTATAGTTTTGCATATTACACAACAATAAAATAGATTTGCAACTAACACTTTCAACAAAATATTGATTGTTTTACCAAATTAAAAAAACTTATATGAAAATCCGATTTACGCTTTTGCTGGCAGTGGTGATTTGTCTGCCTTTTGTTAATCAGGCACAATATTCCGCTGCAAAATCGCGCATTGCCTTTGAAAAATTACAGCACAATTACGGAACATTCAAGGAAGAATTGGGTGTACAAACGGTCTCTTTCAATTTCAAGAATGCAGGACCGGTTCCGTTAATCATCAACAATGTTCAGGCATCATGTGGGTGTACGACTCCTGAATGGACCCGCCAGCCTGTTGCGCCGGGAGCTTCAGGAATGATCAAGGTTAGTTACGACCCAAGAAACCGGCCCGGGGTATTTAATAAAACTATTAGGGTTAGCTCCAATGCGGAGAATGCCGATGTTGTTTTAACCATTTTGGGCAATGTGACTCCCCGCGCGCGCACCCTTGAAGAAGATTACCCGAACGAAATAGGACCGCTCCGCGCCAAAACAAATCATGTGGCTTTCGTCCAGATTAAAGAAAATCAGTTAAAAAAAGACAGCGTTGAAATCGTCAACAACTCGGCACAGCCCGTTCAACTCAGCTTTAAAACTCCGCCACCTCACCTGAGTGCAGTGATAAAACCAGCTACCATCGCGCCAAAACAAAAAGGATACATTGTTGTGACTTTCGATGCTTCCAAAATCAAAGCTTATGGCTTTGTAATGCACCGTATTTATTTAAACATTGATGGCAAAGATGACTACCGCAACTCGATTGCTGTTAGCACAACGCTGGAAGAAGATTTCTCCAATCTGTCACCAACTGAGCTGGCAGCAGCACCAGTTGTAAAATATGATGCTGAATCGTTTGATTTTGGCGATATCAAACCGGGAAGCAAAGTTGAACATACTTTTAACCTGAAAAATGCAGGGAAACGGGATCTGGTTATCCGCGACGTGAAGAGTTCTTGCGGTTGTACTGCAGTTTCGCCATCAAAGAATATGATTGCAGCAAACGAAAGTGTTCCGTTGAAAGTTGTTTTCGACTCGACCGGCAAAAGTGGCCGTCAAAATAAAACAATTACTATTATCACCAACGACCCCAAAAACCCAACTACTGTTTTGAGAATTTCGACCAATATTCTGACACAATAACCAACAAAATAAAACATTGCAAAAGCCGGTTTCCATCATGGAGACCGGCTTTCTGCTTATACAAACTATCGTAATCAAATTTAAATCAATAATAAATCGTAAATATATTTTATGTTTCTAAACATCTGTTTACCAAGGTAACCTTTTGGTAGTTTTGAGGATTAATAGTATATGTTTACTTTATTAACCCTATGAACTACAAACGATGCAACGTTCACCACCTTAACCAACAATCATTATCTTTTTACTTATAAAGCATTAATCAATTCTGAAAAAAATAATCGGATGACTGTAGTAAATAAAATAGTTTTTTGTACACTTCTGTTGGGAGTCAGTTTGATCTGTCCGGCACAAGAAATTAGTATTCGCGGCGGTTTAAACATTTCACATATACCTGAAAAAATGGTTGGCGATAATTTTTTTGATGACCCCTGGTTGAAACCAAGCTTTCATTTTGGCCCAACAATCAGCTTCACCATAACTAAATCCTTAGCTCTTGAAACAGGTGTCCTTTATTCCTCAAAAGGGATTAGAAATAAAGGCAAGTCTGGATGGGATAAGGAAACTACCTATCTGGAAAAATTAAATCTCTCATACCTGGAAGTACCTGTAAACATTAAAGTCAAGATATTCGATCGAAATTTATCCTTATATGGATTTGGAGGTGGTTATTTTGGCTATGCCCTTTTTGGAAACACTTATCAAAATCCTGATATTTCCAAAGATGAAGTCTCCAGGATTAGGATCACATGGGTTAAGGGAATGGACTATTCTATGAAAAGATTGGATTATGGGGCCAATATGGGGATTGAGTTTAATCGCAATAATTCTGCAATAGGAATCAATTACCTTTTTGGGCTTACAAGCCTAACGTATAGTAGTATTTCCAGCTATAATAGAACCCTGGAAATATATTTTAAATATCAATTATGGTCTAATTACTAAATAAAACAAAAATGAAAAGTTCTTTAAATAAAAGTTATTCTTTAATTTTAGTCTTATTTCTTTCAACAGCTTTATATGCAGCTCCATACATTGTTCCAGGTGGTAACAACAAAACTACTACAAGGGGAAAATGTGAATACTCGCTATATGATAAATTATTATTACAACAACAGTATTGGTACAAACCAAATAGCGCTGTGTTCCATAATCCTAGCTGGGTGGTTGCAGATTATAATTCTGAGGATAGAATATATGTGAAATGGAAAAACATAAAGGCAAGTGCTTATCCTCAAATAATTAGTGCGGATTTTTGGAATTTTAGAGGTAACGAATCTTATGATAGTCTATCTATTCCTGCTTTCACTTTAACTATGCCAACTCCTTCATTTACTGCAGGAACTTCGTTAAATATTCCCTGCTACATAACAAATGCCACAACTATCTCATTAAACTCATATATTAATTCTGATGCCGGAAGTGTTGGCATAGATCAAAATGAGGTTATTACGGATGAATTTGAATGGACTTTACCAACTGGATGGCAGACTTCAACAGGGCAAACCGGAACATTTGTTAGTTCTTCGTCAATTAGTGTTATTCCTCCTGCTTCATCGGCTACTGTTTCAATAAGTGTAAAAGCTAAAGCAAATACTCAATATAGTCAACCTGCAACTATACAGATTACACGGAATCTGAATAACTTTTCAGTAAGTGGTGATACGCCCGTACTTTTTAATTCAACTCATAGATATGAAGTCCCGCTTTATTCAGGCGTTTCCTATTCATGGCAATTACCAAATGGCTGGGCTGGAAGTAGTACTACAAATTACATTGATGTAACAGTTGGCTGTGCTTCAGGGACTATTATTACTGCAACCATGACCGGATGTAACCAATCGAAATCTGCATCATTAACAATTATAAATAATTACATAAACCCTGGCAGTCAGATAATAGGCGATGATATTGTGTGTTTGGCAGGTAATATATTCGAAATTTCCCCAAATCCACCTACCGGAACTACTATAAGTTGGAACTCTAGTTTTAACCTTACACAAACAGCCCAGAGTGGAAGTACGGCAACTTACAGCGCCAATGGTAGTGGCACTGGCTGGATTGAAGCAACAGTTACAATTCCGGGATGCACCTCTATTACTCTACCTCGTAAATCAACATGGATGTCAGATTATTATTTTCATGTTACCCGCCCAGATGGAATACCCGTGACCACTGATCAATATGGTAATCTTTCTTTCTGCTCATACACGGATTATACAATAGAAATGAGACCAACAGATGAAATGTCATGTTATACCTCCGATCAATCCTGGACAATACCATCGACCTGGACTACGAACTACAACAACGGCAGTACTATCTCAATTAATACAAATGGAGACCCTAATAACTACATTTCAGTGGATGCAAAAAATTGTTGCTATGAAGATGTGTATCTATCCTATTACTTTGAATATAGCTCCTCATGTTCTCAATATCTAATGGTTTTTAGCCCAAATCCCTCAATAAGCGAAACAACTTTATCGATTTCTACAAAATCAGGTACAAAAATTAATGACGACCTTGAGTGGGATCTTGAAGTTTATGATTCGATGCAAAGTCAGAAAACCAAAATCAATAAAATAAAAGGAGACAAGCAAACCATCAATACATCAAGTTGGAAAGATGGGGTGTATATTGTTCGAGTAAAAATTGAAAAAGAAATGATCATTGGTAAATTAGCCGTAAAGCACTAAACAAACTTCAGGAATCCATTCTTGTTCTAAGAATGGATTCCTTTTCCCACTAAAACACGGTTTCCATGCTCAACTCATTTCAGTTCTACCCAAAAACGCAATTTCTAATTCAAATCCGCTTCAATTCTACTTAAAAACTGAGTTTCCGGCTTAAACCAAACTCAGTTCTGTTCAGAAACCCAGTTTCCGGGCATTATTTTTTCAGTTCAGCTTAAAAACCCAGTTTCCAGTCTAAACCAAGCCGGTTTTCGTCAGCGACTGAGTTTCTGGCTTTCGATTTTTTCAGAACACCACCCTTAAATGAATTTTCAGAATCTATTTCAGAAAGATTTTTCAGCAAATAGGTGTTCATGCTATCATTTAACATTTTTTCATAACGATTATTTGAAAATTATGTTGTAAATTGTAGCATTATCATTTTTAATTTAAATTTTAACCACACATGAAATTAAAACTTGAAGCTTTGCGCCTGGCCGGTTTAACCAATATGGAAGCCGGGCAATTCATCCGCCGAAACACTGAGGATTTGGCAACCATCGATCAGACTCTGTTGATTGATGTTCCGTTTAATGCCTATGTGCAAGGCATATCCCAGCAAAAGGCGCTATACGAAAACGCGTTGGCGCAGGTGCGCAAAAATAAGGAAACAGAGAAAATTGACCTCGCCGACAAAGATCGGGACAAGTCAGCCGATGCCTTTGGCCGGGCCCTTAAACTGTATGCAATATCCGACGATCCTAAAGAAGTTGAAGCCAGCCGGGGCCTGGGCATTGTTTTCAACAACTTTAAAGGCCTTGCCAGTATGAACTACGAAGCAGAAACGCTGGCCATCGATAAACTGGTTACCGAATTGGAAAGCCCGGCACATGCCGCTAAAATCGAAAAACTCAAAATGGGGCGTTATGTAACCCGTTTAAAAACCACCAACGAGGCATTTAAAACCTTGTTCGGCAATCGCATGGTAAGCACAGCTTCGACCGAGTCGTACGACATGAAAATCGTTCGGGCCGACCTGATGAAAAAATATACTGATTTTGCGAACTATGTACTGGCGATGGCCAAAGCATTAGAATCACCATTGTTTCTCCAGTCCCTCAGTCTAATGAATACTGCCCGCAAGTATTATTCCGACCTGCTTGCCCGTCGCAACGGTAACAACAAAGAACCGGAAAAACCTACCGAATAATCAAACGGAGGTAGATTAAATAATTACTGAGCCCGCTGACCTTTTTAACAAAGGAAGGCGGGCTTGAAGTTTATAAATCAGTGGTGTAATATTTTTACCTCCAAAATTTCCATTATTTCAGTTCATCGTGCCCCAAAATTCTCCGGCGATCGTTACATTCGCATAAAATTTAGAAGTATGACTGGAGATCAATTCCATTCCCATATAGAAAACAGCCCTGAGTACACCGGGC
>DAITNH010000264.1:0-7879 GCA_036834745.1 Prolixibacteraceae bacterium | reverse complement strand
TAGAAATCGAAATTCAGGTTATTGATGGCATCAATCCCGGAGGATTTTGAAGGGATAAGAAGTAACAAAAATAAACACAGCAGAAACACATATTTTTTGCATTTCCTGAGGAATAATTTACTGTTGTCTAAAACTGTGGTTTTCTCTGCGATCATAACTTTGTAAGCTTTCACGGTCAGCTAAATTACAATCTTTTGTCTGATTTGACTTTTATGACTCAAAATTACTTTTTGCTTGTCCCGACAGTGCCGTAATTTAGAATATCAAAGTTCCGCTCAAAGGCTGTTACAAACATACCTGAATTCATGAAACCGCCCAATGGAGCCACTTTCCTGAAATTAAAAACAGTCTGGGTCAATTCCATCGGATAATCGGTCAAACAGCCCCTGAAATCTTTTCCGTATTGAAAGAGTGCACTTAAAAAATAGTAAGAAACATCGAATCCCTGGTGACTAAACTGACTGGGATCGGTCGAAAAAGTTGATCGGTACTGGCTGATAAACCTTCGAACCAACGGTTTGCTGTAATCAATAAAAGTAGGAGACAAATATCGTAACCTGATGTGGTGGTAATTTTCCGTCTGAATACTTTTCAACTTGGTCAGATTGGAAGTTCCGATCAAAACCACATTGTAATTTTCAGCAATGGCATTCAGATTGGTTACCGCAACGCTTACCTGTGCTTCATTGTCGGTTGGAATTACAAAAATATTCTCGCCGGTTTCGTCTAAAAGAGGTTTCACCGCATTCAGTCCCTGTTTCTGGAAACTGTATTCGTGAAATAAATTTCCCGGGATATTTGACGATTTGCGCGCCGCAAAAAGTTTTGTCTTGCCAAGTTCTGCAAGTTTAGCTTCCTGCGAATTTGAACCGCCACTCATTGGCAGCAGTACAAAATTTTTGTTCCGGAACTCGTCAGCAATATAATCGGCAGTTTGTTCAATCTGGTATTCGCGTGTTGGGTTAACCTTAAAATACCATGAATTGTTTTCCTCATAGTTACCGGTCGATGCCAGCGGTGAAATCATCGGAATCCGGTTTTTTGCTGCAAATGAGGCCACGGATTCCTGAATTTCCGGGTGTACCGGCCCGATAATCAGGTCAAGTTCACGAAACTCATCCAACTGCAGCAAAGCATTGATCATTTTCTGATTGGTGGCATCAAAAACATATAATTCAATGTCCATGCCTTTTTGCTGAAGACTATCGATTGCTAAAAGTACACCTTCATAAAATTCGAGAAAACTCTCGGCCCGCGGATCAATCTTGGCAACAGAGGTTAAAGCCATAGTATCAGCAATGCCGCTATGAAACTGCTGGCGAAGTTTACCTATTTCTATTTCGCTGAGAAGCATACTGTTATTGCGATCCGATGGATAGTAATGTTCGTTTCCCTGAAGATAAAATGGCAATAAAAGTGCGGCTTTGTATTTTTGTGTATTTCTACCGCCTATTGGGTTACAAATTAAACTGTCAGGCTCGCCTTCAACAACTAAAACAGAATCGGGTTTAGGCGCCACTTCAACATTAAACAACTCCGTCTTTCTTTCCGGTATTCTCAATCTTGTTCCTATCTGCAATCCGTTCTGAAGTGCAGGGTTCAGCCGAATCATTTCTTCCCGCGACACCGCATATTTCTGTTCCAGCGAATACAATGTTTCACCCGCAACTACAGAGTGAAACCTGAATTCTACCTGGGATTGGGTATCTGAAGATATTTTTACATTTTCCGCTTGGGTAGCCGCCTTCCCGGAAACATCGGTTCCCGAATCTGTTCGCACAGGAATTTTTAAAACCTGCCCCTCATTCAATCCACTGCTGATTGCAGGATTATACCTTATCAGCTCGTTGGCAGTAATGCCGTATTGTCTTGAAATCGAGAAAATAGTTTGCTTTTTGGTTACCTTGTGATAATAATATTCAGGTTCGGTGGCAACAACGTTTACCGGTTGCTGTTCCGGTTTCTGTGTTGCAACTTCCTTTTTAACCGGAATTTTCACAGTATCGCCTGATTTCAGAACGGCTGTCAAACGCGGATTTGCTTCGTTTAATTCGACTTGAGTGACTTTGTATTTCAGGCACAAACTATAAACAGTCTCACCTTTTTTTACTGTATGCAGCAGGTAGGTATTTCCTGAAAATTCGACTTTTTCCTGAGCAAATCCAGGTTGAACGTTCAGCAAAAGCAAAGTGAACAGAAATATTGTGATAAATAATCTCATGGTTCTGACAAAAATTTAATCCGGATCAAAAGTAAGACAAATCTTTGTTCATTTTCTAAAAAGCTTTCTCACCAAAATATTTCATAAACTGAACCCGTTCCCAGGCTTGTGTCGAAGAAGCAGTCTGGTTTAGCGATCCTTTGAAATCTGACAATGAAGTATATCCTTTCTGGTCCATCCAGTTCGAAATTCCATTGTTCATCCGGGTGATGGCTTCAGGGCCTTCCTTGTATAAAACAGACGCGATCTGAACTGCAGAAGCGCCTGCAAGCAAAAACTTCAAGGCAGTTTCTACAGTATGAATTCCGGTTGTTGCAGCAATTTCACAATCCACTTTGCCCGATAAAATACCGGTCCAACGCAAAGGCAAATAGTAATCATACGGAGAACTCAGCACATCAGCAGCAATAATTTTCTGATTATTTACATCAATATCAGGAGTGTAGAAACGATTAAAAACGGTAATTCCGGCAATTCCTGAACTTGCCAATTTCTTCACCGTCGCAGCCAGATTGGAGAAATAATGACTTATTTTAATGCTTACCGGAATGTGGACCACCTGTAAAACCTTGCTCACTGTTTCAAAATAAAACTGCTCGTTTGCCGAGGCCATTTTATTAAAATCTGACGGACTTA
Organism: Prolixibacteraceae bacterium; assembly: GCA_036834745.1. Classification (GTDB taxonomy): domain Bacteria; phylum Bacteroidota; class Bacteroidia; order Bacteroidales; family Prolixibacteraceae; genus Aquipluma. The sequence goes on along the minus strand of DAITNH010000264.1, from coordinate 5,022 downwards.
CAAACATGTTCAGTTCAAGGGCATCGGCCCCGGCTTCTTCCAGTTTTCGGGCAAAAAGTGTCCATTCACCCGAACTGATGCAATTGATGCTGGCAACAATCGGTACAGTTGTTTTTGATTTAACTTCAGCAATCAGTTTGAGGTATTTACTTATTTTCTCCTGCTTAATTACGTAGTCGAAGTAGTCGAGGTATTCCGGATCCGAATGCAAATCGTCCCTCAAACTCAATTCTTCCTGCAATTCGTGGTAAATTTCCTCTTCGAAAATTGATTTCAAAACTACGGCTCCGGCACCAGCTTCGGCCAGCTTTATAACTTGTTCGGCATTGCCGGTCATGCTGCTGCTTGCTGCAATTACCGGGCTATTTAAATTGAGTCCGAAAAATCGGGTTGATATATTTGCCATGATAAAAAATATTTACAATTAAATTATTTACAATTGACGATTGAGTCATCCGATCTAAAATAGTCAATAGTCAATGAAAAAATAGTCAATCGACTAACGTTTCCCTTTAAGGTATTCGTTCATGTTAGCCGCCGCTTTACGGCCATCGCCCATCGCAAGTATAACGGTTGCTCCGCCCCTTACAATGTCTCCACCGGCAAATAACTCCGGAATTGAACTTTGCATGGTTTCCTCGTTCACAACAATGGTTCCCCATTTGGTAACTTTCAGGTCTTTTACTTCGGAAGGAATGAGCGGATTTGGAGAAACGCCAACTGCAACCACCACCAGATCAACCGGAATATCGTATTCAGAACCTTCGATCACCACCGGACGACGACGGCCTGAAGCATCCGGTTCGCCAAGTTCCATGCGCTGAATACGAACCCGGTTCACCTTGCCTTTCTCGTCGGAGAAGTACTCCACCGGATTGGCCAGGTTGAGAAATTCGATGCCTTCTTCTTCGGCATGATGAACCTCTTCCACACGGGCAGGCATTTCGTCACGCGAGCGACGATAGATAATCATGGCACGTTCGGCACCCAAACGTTTGGCAGTACGAACCGAATCCATTGCAGTATTTCCACCACCGATAACAGCCACATTTTGTCCTTTTATAATTGGCGTATCAAATTCATCGCTGGCGGCATTCATCAGGTTGACCCGTGTAAGGTATTCGTTCGAAGACAGGATGCCATTGTAATTTTCGCCCGGAATATTCATAAAACGGGGAAGTCCGGCACCCGAGGCTACAAAAAAGGCTTCAACTCCTTCTTCTTTCAGATCGTCAAAGCTGGCGGTTTTGCCGACAATAAAATTTCTGACAAACTTCACTCCCATTTGCTCAAGGTTGGCAAGTTCAACATCAACTATTTTATTCGGAAGCCTGAATTCAGGAATACCATATTTTAATACGCCGCCGATTTCGTGCAAAGCCTCAAAAACGGTAACGTCATAACCCAATTTAATCATGTCGCCTGCAAACGAAAGAGATGCAGGTCCCGAGCCGATGGCAGCTACCTTAATTCCGTTTGGAGCGGCAACTTCAGGAACAGACATTGAGCCACTTTCGCGCTCGTAGTCGGCTGCAAAACGTTCGAGATGGCCAATTGCCACCGGATCTTTCTTTAACTTTTGGGTATAAAAACAAGTAGCTTCGCACTGTTTTTCCTGTGGGCAAACACGACCGCAAACTGCCGGAAGCGCCGAAGTTTCTTTCAGCGTTTTTGCCGCTTCCAGAAAGCTGCCCTGCTCAATGTATTTTATAAACTTTGGGATATTGATACTCACAGGGCAACCGTCGATACAGGTTGGGTTCGGACAATCCAAACATCTGGAAGCTTCAGCTACAGCCTGTTTTTCTGTCAGTCCTGTATTTACTTCCCTGTCCTGGTAACGGATTCGCACAAAAGGATCCAACTCCGGCATTTGGGTGCGGGTTTTGGTTGTACGGTCTTTGTTGGCTATTTTCTTCCTCAGTTCGACACGCCATTCTTTTTCGCGCTCAATCAGAAGATATTCTTTTTTTGTGGTCATTTTGCAGTGTTTTATTGAATTAAAGATACCGTTCGCTGGCTAATTTTTCTTCGTCGGAATATCCTCCCAAACGCATGATCAATTCATCAAAATCAATCAGATGTGCGTCAAATTCGGGTCCGTCGATGCAGGTAAACAAGGTTTGTCCACCCACTGTAACGCGGCAGGCGCCACACATTCCGGTTCCGTCAACCATGATGGCATTCAGGCTGGATTGTGTCGGTATCTGGTATTTTTTTGTGAGCATAGAGGTAAATTTCATCATTACAGCCGGTCCAATTGCAATGCACTCGTTTACCGTTTCGCGCTGAATAACCATTTCGGCGCCGGTAGTTACCAATCCTTTGTTTCCGTATGAACCGTCATCGGTCATAACAATCACTTCATCCGACCATTTGCGGATTTCATCTTCAAGAATAATAAGGTCTTTATTTCTTGCCGCCAGAATGGAAATAACGCGGTTGCCTGCCTGTTTGAAAGCCTGAACAATGGGCAACATGGGAGCAACTCCTACCCCGCCGCCACATGCCAAAACAGTTCCGACTTTGGCGATATGTGTTGATTTCCCGAGCGGACCAACCAGATCGAGGATTTTATCGCCCACATTCAGTTCAAAAAGTTTGGCTGAACTGACACCCATTTTCTGAACCACCAATGTGATAGTCCCTTTTTCGCGATCGGCATCGGCAATGGTTAACGGAATGCGCTCCCCTTTTTCGTCAACACGCAAAATCACAAAATGTCCGGGCTTGCGCGAGCGGGCAATTCTCGGAGCTTTGACAACAAATTTGGTTACTTTTTCAGAAAACAACACTTTCTCAACAATCTGATTCATTACAATGGTTTTTATTAGCAGTTTTTAAACAGACCGCCAAAAATAGCAATGAACAAAGAATATACATCTATAAAACTTATCTTTTTTAACAGCGGGTGCAATTTTCAGAAATACATGTATTAAAGTCGCCGCAAGTTAAATCATGGTTCAAAATTGCCCATCCGGTGAAAAAATCATCCAGCGCAATCAGGAATGTCTTATCTTTAAAGTTTTGTTTGTACGCCCGGGTACAAACTAAAAACAATGCAGGAAGATAACCATCAAATAAAAATCGGAAAATTGGAACAAGAGTTTGTAATTGGATTCACAGAACACCGCTCAGTGGGACACATTTTTGTGCCACTATTAATTGAAAAAGAAACGTCGTATTACACCATTAAAAAAGTGGTGAAACCACACGATCTGAGAAGTGGCGGATTGGTTTTGAACGAATCGGAACTTGAATTGCTCAAACTCATCGAAAATTACAGCGATGAAATGTTGATGAAGAAGTTCACAAAAAAGACAGACCAGTCGGTCTTCTTTCAAAATATGGACAAAGACCTTTTTCAGAACCACATCAGCCCGTACATCGACAAATATATGTACAGATGTTTGCTGATACTGATGAAAGGAAAAACGCGGCTGTATTTCAAACAGGCAAAATACGCGAATCTTTACGATGAAGATGAGATCAAGGTAAATCCCACTTTTTCTGACTGTACTTTTTATTTCAACCGCACCGAAGTTGGAACGAAGTACCACCTGAAAATCAGCCACGAAGGGAAAGCGATTGATCTGCTGCATAAAAACATAAAGATGGTTTGCACACAACCTTGCGGTTTTGTGTATCTCAATCAATTGTTCGTTTTCAGCCACCTTTCAGGAAAAAAAGTAATTCCATTCCTGACCAAAGAATCACTTACTATTCCGGTTCAGACTGAAGAAAAATATTACCAGTCATTTATTTTGAACACTATTAAAGAGTTTGAAGTAAAAGCTACCGGATTTGAAATAATTGAAAGCAAACCTCCCCGTAAAACCATTCTTTCGCTTGAGCAGGATCTGGCGCTCCAACCGGTTTTGATCGTGAAATTCAGGTACGAAAACAGTCAATATCTGGCCGATTCGGTTTCAAACGTTTTCGTCAGCCTTGAAAATAAAGATGGAAATTACATCTTCAAGAAATTCGTACGCGACCGCAAATGGGAAGAAGAGCAATTGGGATCGCTTAAAAAACTTAAATTAAAATATAAAAGCGGTTTCTGGAATCCGGAGGAAGACAAACAAAAACCCGAAACTGAAAATTATTACCGCAGTATTCAATGGCTGACTGAAAACAATGAAGAATTGGAAGCGCAGGGTTTCCTGATTCAACAAAACAAACTCAAAAAAAAATATTTTACCGGATCACAAACGCTGGAAATTAAGATTAAAGACAATGAAGACTGGTTTGATATTATGGCAATCGTCAAATTTGGTGAATACCATATTCCATTTATCCGGCTTCGCAAGCTAATTCTGAGCAACATCCGCGAATTTGAGCTTCCTTCAGGAGAAATTGCCATTTTGCCGCTCGAATGGTTTACTTCTTACCGCGAAATTTTCCCTTTTGCCAAGCTTGAAGGAGATACCATAAAAATAAGGAAACACCATTTTCAGCTTCTTCAGGAAAATGCAAATGGCATCGACCAGAATTATTTCAAAAAGCTGGAACAGATTAAATCAAACTCTGGTCAAAAAGTTGAAATTCCTGAAAAGCTGAATGCCAAATTGAGAAATTACCAGACCGACGGCTATTCATGGATGTACCGGCTTTACGAAAACCAGCTTGGCGGCTGTTTGGCCGATGACATGGGATTGGGAAAAACCATTCAGGCACTGGCACTTTTACTGAAACTTAAAAAGCAGCAGACCTTCTCAATGTTGCCTGCAATTGAATCAGACAAACAGGTAAATATTCAGTTGACCGATCCGATAGAACCATCAGTTGCAATACAGCCGGCCTCGCTGCTGGTAATGCCAACTTCGCTGATTCACAACTGGGAAAATGAGATTCAAAAATTTGCACCGTCGCTAAAAGTTTATAAACATGTTGGCCCGCTCCGGAACAAATCGAACAGAATGGATCAGGCACTCGCGTATTACGATGTGATACTGACTACCTACGGCACTTTGCGGAACGACTGCGATATGCTGCGCTCGTTCAACTTTTTTTACCTGATTC
>DAITNH010000263.1:0-7899 GCA_036834745.1 Prolixibacteraceae bacterium | reverse complement strand
TTGTGGGGGGTCAACATCACCGGACAAGGGGGGTCAGCATTGCCGGAATATCCAAGTATCGAAGAATGGATGCTTTTCTCCATCCAAAGCTTCGTGGATGGGTGAAAAAGTGGTCATAAAACCCGACGGCACTAACCTGTTTTTCAATAGAGATGGCGATACAATAACCTTAAAAACCCAGGCTCTGTTAAACGAAACCTGGATAGCATTTCAACGTGCCGATGCTTTTAGGGTAGAAGCCAGCGTGCAGGCTGTTGAGCTGGGAATTTTGCTGGGCTTAAGCGACCCGGTGAAAACAATTGCTTTCCGTGTGCTTGACCAACAGGGGAACACGGTTGACCATGCGTTGAACAAACTAAAGGTAAAAATCAGCAAAATGCATGGCTTTGTCGAAACACTCAACTTTTATCTCTTCCCCGATATTGTGGCCAGCTATCCCGATAACATATTGATGAGTTATACGCTTGTCGGGCTTACCAATCCCAAAGTCGGCCTACAAAATCTGACATGGTTCGATGTGAATGGTTTTAATCCGGGCGACGAATTGCATGTGCAGGAGCACAACTTGGGGGATTCCGATTTTACCCTCCCCATACGTGAATACGACAACCGGTGCATTTATAAATACCTGGAACGTACCAACTATGCCGACTCCATTGTTTACCGGCACGCCCGTAAGCAAAGCATTAAAACCGTTTACACCGACAAAACTACTTTGGATACTTTCAACGACACGGTGCGTTCGGTGGTATTGACCAACCCTGGATTCGACAAATTGCCCGGCGAGCCGATCTTCCAAGGCAATTCTGCGCAACAGATGTATATGCGCAACGATGAAATTCGGACGAAGATTCGACCCTCCGCAATGAATGAACTCTATGTTTATTCAGACAACGGAAATTGTTGGAGCACCATTGCTGGTGAGGGCTGCCTGCCAGAGATGCGTTATATTGATGGTCTCGGGGGACCTTACTACTATTGCCACGGTTATGCTGGCGAAACGGAGGAGCGGAAACTGGTTTATTATAAAAAGGGTGAAACAGAATGGGGAGAAAAGCTGGTAATTACCGGTGTTCGTAACCTAAAAAACCCCGCAGGGTTGCAGGTTTTCCCCAATCCTGCCCGCAATGTGGTTACTTTTCAGTTGAACGATGATGCCGGAACACATGAAGTTAGGATTTACAATCAAAATGGCAGTTTGGTTAAAACCGAACAATTCAAAGGTTCTACCTGCAAAATTAAATTATCGGGTTTTAAAAGTGGTATCTATTTCTACAAGCTTACTACTTCAACATCGATGTTTTATGCAGGGAAATTGGTTGTCGAATAAAATCGATATTCGTAATATTTCCCAATGTCATAAAAGTCATTCAATTGTCATTTGGTAGTCATTAAGTTGCTAGGAAATGACAACTTAATGACAATATATGACTACAAGTGACAGACGAAAAATGCCAAATTGGTATGCAAACGGACAATTTTAAAAATCAGAAGAGGCTCCGTTTCCGGAGCCTCTTCTGATTTTATATTTTTCAATAAATTATTCAACAACAATCAGCAGGTATTTCGATGCTTTCCAAAATTCTGATGGTTGGTCGATTACCAGGCTTTCAACAGTTTTTTCTCCTGTCAGGTGGTATGTTTCGGCAGGATGAAAAGTAACCACTTTGGCTTTCTTTGTATTCAGTGGCAACTGGTTGAACTCGCGGATATCAATTTTCATGAAATAATCACGGTTGAAGTCCTTTTTCATTTTGATGGTTTTTCCAAGTCCCAAAAAGCCACCTTCTTTTTCAATCACGTTCTTTTCTTCCAGTTCTTTTTTTGTACCGAAGGCATAATAGGCAGTGTTCATTGCAATAACCTGCGCTTCAATGGCCTGGTTTTTTTCCAGAATTGTCTGTTCGCTTTCGGCTGTTATAACCTCGATTTCTTCTTTCAACCCTGCAACATTAACATTCAGGTTGTTAAGCTCCATTTTTAAAACGGCAATTTCCGAATCTTTGTCACCCATTTGTTTGTTCAGCAGCGCCATCATTTTTTCGACCTCTGCAATCCTCGTATTGGATGCACGAAGTTTTGCCTGAAGCGTTTTTACAAGCTCCTTATTTTTCTGAAGCAGGCTATTGATCTGAGCGATATCTTCAGCAATGCGCTTTTTGGCAGCTGATTTTAGTTCTGTTCCTGATGCAGTTTGAACGGAAACAATTTTTTCAAGGGTTTTAATTGAGTCCAGGTTGGCTTGTATTTCGTTCATATCGCCAAGTAACTCAAGAATTGAAGCGTCTTTTTGCACATCCAACTGTGCAATGCTGTCCTGAACGGCTTGCATCCGGGCAACCTCTTTTTTGTGCTGACCACATGAGGTAAGCACAACAACTGACAGAATAAATAGTAACTTTTTCATTTGTATCAAAGATTAAAGTGTTAAAAAACGTGTTTTAAATATCCTTTATTGCCTTGCGGCTATTTTCCTGAATAACCTGGCTCAAATCAATTGAATCGAACATCTCAAGTATCCGCTTTTCTGTTTCCTCGAACCCGATCCGGAAGAGCTCATCGGCTTTCTTAAAGTCGAACGTATTGAATTTTCTTGTTTCAGGCGGGTCGATCACAAAATCGCATTTTGTAAGGCTTTCCCTCACATTCTGGCTCATTGCCAAACGGAAAGTCCTTTCTGCAACAGCTTTTATTCCTGAAATACTCTCCTGTGCACCGTTGTGGTTCACATGCACACCAATCAGTATCCTGCATTGATTGCGAATACAGTCAACCGGCAGATTGTTGAGCAAGCCACCATCGACATAAGAATTTCCATCAATTACTTGTGGCTCGAAAATAATCGGAATCGATGCTGAAGCCAACACCCATTGAAACAGTTTGCCTTCATGTTTAATTTCAGAATGACCATTGTTGAGGTTTACCACCGAACAATAAAATGGTTTTTTAAGGCTCGCAAAATCATCCTTTTCAATATTCATTTCGAGGAGCGACAATACTTTTTTGATATCGATCAATCCGTTTGAAGGCATTTGCCATTTGAACATCTTCACCATTTTGTTGGCCTTCACCAATTCCAAAATCTGCAAAGGTTCCATACCAGCAGCATAAAAAACGCCCACCAGCGCTCCGGCGCTCGCTCCTGAAATAATTTCGGGCCGGATACCATATTTATGAAGGGCTTCGAGCACACCAATATGAACAATTCCCCGGGCTCCACCTCCACTAAGTGCAATGCCGAATTTGTAGGGTTTTGGGTTCTGGTGCATTTGTTATAAATATTTTAACTGCACAAAGTTAAGGTGAATCATTGACCTAATTGTTACATAACTTATAAAAAATGTTACATGATTCACACCTTGCGCACAAATGTCGATTCTTTTACTTGTGGAATAACACTCATAAATTTTCGAATAATAATTATGAATATTAGGTTATGTACCTATACAGTTGAATAATGTGAAAATATGCTTTGCCGTTCGCCTTTAGGCAACGGGTTGCATTAAGCAGATAGTATGGGCTTTAGCCCAAAATAATGTGGCTAAAGCCATTGGCCGCGATCATCAATTTATCCGTCAGCTGAAGCAGACGGCAAATGATACCTTGGGTATACAACCGGATACACATATAATAATTTCTTCTATTTTTCCGGCAACTTCCAGTCCCGCATTCCGGCCAATATCATTGAAAATTGTTTTTCCGGTTTTCCGGTCGGTTAGTTTTACCTCGGCGAGGGCATTCATACTTTCTTCAATCCGGCCATCCATCAATCCCAATATAGGCGATGCCAGTGCTGTTGCAGCTTCACGTCGTACCAGTATTTCGAGCAGATAGTTTTTATTTTCCATTACCAATTCAACTTTTTCTCTATCGATCACTGACTTGTGCAACTTGCTTTTATTGTAGGTGGTAAACTGAATGAGCCGGTCGCCCAGCCAGATACCGGCAATAAAACCCACAAAGGAATATGCCATGTAAGGAATTTTTGCCACCGAAACCTTTACTGAAAACCCGTGTTGACTAAAATGGTTGGTTTGCAGCCAGACGTATGCACTTGGGAACGATTGTCCCCAGTCTTTTTCTATGTAACCGCGTCCATTGTCAAAGTTCAGGGTTTCGCCATCAACTTCAAGCTGGCCTTTTATTGAATGATCCATACTGACAATACCATGGTAACATTCCATGAAAGGGAGAAAAGTGTAGGGACCCATTATTCCGGGCGAATACCAGGGATTCGGCCACGGAACTGTATCCGAAAATTGCAGGTTTCCTTTCAATTCAGGCAGGTTTAATTGAATGGCATTTCGCGAAAAGTGATTGTCGCGAATAGCAATATTAAACGTATCCCGTGATGGTACAAACAATTCACGATTAAATTTATGGTATTGGGCCGTTTGCTTTTTACCATTGAGTACCTGAACAAAGGCATGACCTTTACCCTGATCGTCCATTGCAATTCCGGGAATAATGGCAAATGCTTTGGTTTCGGCCTGGTTCACCACTTTAAAATACCAACCTTCAAAATAGCTACGTTTTCGCGTCCATCCCTGATATTGTTCAGGATGAAAAATAGCGCGTATTTTATTTCTTATCATAAACAGTCGGGTAAGGGGTTAACAGGTAAAACTCAAAATCAGGAAAAGCAATGAACAACATGTTCGTTTCAACGAAAGTTTGTAATATTGCATGCTTATAAATAAACGCATTTTTGACAGAAGAAACCTGCATTTTCTGAGGAGTTTTATACAATATTATTCCGAATTGGCAGTTTATCCTAAAGTCATTCAAAATTCAGCTATTGGGAAAACGGTTTTCATATCGCATATTTTTCGTTGTAGTGTTGTTAATTCTGGCAGGTTGTTCAACTGAAAAAAACACAGTTGTATCACGTGCCTATAACAATGTTACGGCTCATTACAATGTGTATTTCAACGGAAAGGAAAGTCTGCGTGCCGGTGTTGAAAAGATCGACAAATCGGTGGAAGATGATTTTTCCAAAGTTTTGCCAATCTATAAATCGAGTAATCCTACAACGGCCACCGCTGCAACAGGCGATATGGACAATTCAGTGCTTAAAGGCTCAAAACTGATACAATCGCATTCGATCACAAAAAAACCAAAACGCAGAAAAAACAGGAGCAAATCATACATCAAATTTGCCAGTCAGGAAGAATTCAATAATTGGGTCGATGATGCCTATATTCTGATGGGGAAAGCCTATTACTACCAGCACAATTATGCGGCAGCCATCGAGAATTTCTCTTATGTGGTCCGCAAATTCGAAGACGATCCGAACAAACACGTTGCAAACATCTGGTTGATTCGTTGTTACACTGCACTTGAGCGTTATGTTGAAGCTTATGAATTGATCCAGTTATTGCAAACCAACGAAGATTTCCCACGAAAACTTGATGGAGAACTGGCCGCTGTCACTTCAGATTATTATGCCAGGCAGCTTTTGTACATTGAAGGAATCCCTTTCCTTTCGATCGCGGTAAAACAAGCCGACAAAAAGCAGGACCGGCTTCGTTATAAATACATTTTAGCCCAGTGGTATCAGGAAACAGGCAATACCGAAAAGGCTTCACAAACGTTCAGGGAGGTTACCCGGATGAACCCGCCGTACATCATGGCTTTCAACGCACGTATCAGCGCTGCCGGTACTTTTACCGGAACAGGCGATGCTGAAAAGCTAAAAAAAGAACTCCGTAAAATGCTTCGCGATAAAAAGAACATTGAATTCCGCGATCAGATTTATTTTGCAATAGGCAACATTTCGATGAAAGAAGGGAAACGCGAACTTGCAATTGAAGAATATACTAAATCAGCTTCGTTAAGTTCAACCAATGTTTACCAGCGTGCACTTTCGTGTCTTACCCTTGCGCAAATATATTTTGACGACCTGAACTACAAAAATTCGCAAAGCTATTACGACAGCGCCATGGTGGTGATCGATGAGCAATATCCAAATTATCAGGAAATAGCAAATCGTCACCGAAGCCTCACCCGATTGACTGACAATATTTACACTGTTGAACGCGAAGACAGTTTGCAGCGAATTGCCCTGATGGACGAGCCTTCAAGAAATACACTGATAGATAAATGGATCATGGAAGCTGCCGAGAAAGAGGCCAAAGACAAAACGGACGAAGCAGCCCAATTGATGGACCGAAGTTATTTCAGGCAGAATGAAAGTCGCTTTGGCCTGAGCCAGCAACAGGAAGGCGCCGGATGGTACTTTTACAGCCCAACGACTGTTGCATACGGAAAGGTGGAATTCGAGCGCCTTTGGGGAAAGCGTAAACTCGAAGACGGCTGGCGAAGAGCCGACAAACGAAGTGTGATCGAAGATCAGTTGGCGGAAGCAGAAGATTCGATGATGACTGAAGGCGCACAGGTAAAAAAAGTAACCGATACAAAAAGCCGCGAATTTTATACACAGGATTTGCCGGTGAACGATTCGCTGATGAATGTTTCGCACAACAACATCAGAAATGCGCTATTCAATGCCGGGCGAATCTTCAAAATCGATTTTTCCGATTTTCCGCGTTCATCCGAGTCTTTCGAAGACCTAAACAAACGTTATCCTGAAAACATTTTCACCCTGTCATCGTATTTCGAACTGTGGGATTTATACAATAAAATGGGCAATCAGGAAAGGTCTGACTACTATAAGAATCTGATTATTGGCCAGTACCCCGATTCGAAATATGCCAAATATTTGCTGAATCCGAATTATTTCATCGAGCTCGAAGCGAAAGCCGACAGTGTGAACCGCCTGTACCAAAAAGCATTTCTCGAATTTAAAAACGGTCAATATGTACTGGCTGGAAATATTTCAGATCAAATTATGACCATGCAACCCGACAGTGCGCTATTGCCGAAAATACAATTCTTTAAGATGGTGGCCAGCGGGACCCAGACAAACTGGGAAGGTTTCGGAAAATTGCTCAACGAATACATTGCTGCCTATCCGAAAGCCGAACCAAAACCTTTGGCAGAGCAAATCCTGAAATTAATACAGGACAGCACCCTGGCCAATTACCAGAATCTCGTCGATATTGGTTACCTGAACGACCAAATTACAAACAGCGAATTAATGCCCGGAAACGATAAAGGTGCCGATGAGTTCGAAGGAAAATTTTCGTACGACGAAGACCTGCTGCATTATTTTGTGATCGCTTATCCGAAAAATGCCAACCTCGATCTTAACCGCCTGAAATTCGACATTGCCAATTACAACATCGACCATTATACAAAATTCGATTTCGATATTGAAACACAACCACTGAATAACAATACCTCATTGCTGCTTGTCCGTTCGCTGAACGACAAAGAGCAAGGATTGATTTATTTCAGATCGATCATCAAAAAGCGGGATGTATTTGAAGCTCTCAAAAATATCAAATACATCAACTTCGTGGCATCATCGACCAATTTCCGCGAGATTACCGCCGACAAGGATTACAACGAATACCTGAAGTTCTTTGTAATAAACTACAGCAAGTTTATTACAAGTGATTTTACCGACGAGATTTTGCCTGAACCTGAAGAATTAATGGCAAAAGCGCAGGCCGAAGAAGAGTTGCTGAAAGAAAAAGGTTCGTTTGTAACCATCGCTTCGTCAGGCTCCGGAAGTGATTTATATGCCAATGAAGAAACCGGACTTCAGAATTTTGTGATTGCGGTAAACGCACCCGGATTTAACCTCAAACCCGTTGTGGCAGCCTTCGGGACGCACAACCGCGATGAATACCGTCAGGCCGGACTGACCATCGAAGAGAAACAAATGGACGAAAACAAGTTGATGATTGTCCGCCCGTTTAAAACCAAGAACGAAGCAATCAGTTACTTCACAAAAGCGGTTGCAAACCGTAAATTGTACCGTAGCCTCGACAC
>DAITNH010000262.1:0-7945 GCA_036834745.1 Prolixibacteraceae bacterium | reverse complement strand
CATACATAAATACAGAGAACAAAAAATATCTGACCATTCGATGATGATAATAGAATTTGAAAATTTAGATAATTACCAGAATATAAAAATGAATTAGCTATAATGAAGCAACACACCTCCCCAATTATAATCAAAGACAACTGTGTCCAATCTCTTGAGAAAATTTCGTTAATGTCAAACTCTTATGATGAAAGTTGGATTCAGAACCTTTGTTTTCAGAACCCAAATCTTTTACCAGTTGATGAGATTGAACCCACTTTTAGTGGTATGATCCCTATATGTCGTGAGCTTAGCACGGAATCTGGATATATTGATTTGATCTATGTAAATGAATCTGGATTCATTACTATTGGCGAGTGCAAGCTTTGGAGAAATCCAGAGGCAAGAAGAAAGGTTGTAGGACAAGTTCTTGACTACGCAAAGGATTTATCTAAATGGGATTATACTAAATTTGAAATTGAGTGCATCAAGTCACGCAAAGGAGTACAAAACAGTTTATTTGGAATTTTACATGAGTTTTATCCCGAAATAGAAGAATCAACCTTTGTAGATAATGTCCAGAATAACTTAAAAAAAGGACGGTTTCTTTTGGCAATAATAGGAGATGGGATAAGAGAGAATATGGAAGAATTGATAAATTACATCCATAGAAATGGTAATCTTAACTTTACGATCGCACTAATAGAAATTCCAATTTACAGAAATCCGAATGGAGATGAGTTGATTGTAACTCCCAGAATTTTAGCTAAAACAAAAGAAATCGAACGAATAGTTTATAGATTTTCAGATGCTCAAACTGAAGTTATTTTATCGGAAAAGCAGGAATCCTCAAGCAAAAGTATTTCAGAAATAGTTTTTTATGAAAGACTTGAAAAAGCGATTGGAAAAGATAAAACCATACAATTTCAGGAGTTTCTGGTTAAGCTAAATAAGGAACTTAATATCATAACAAAGCTTGGTCGTGGAAAAAAATTATCTCTAAGTTTGAAGTCACCTAATGACAGATATAATTTTGCATCAATTCAGGAAAACGGTGAAGTTTGGTTTTATGGAATTGTTAACAAAACCGAGGAGATTGGAGATAAACAAATTGGAATCGACTACCTTAAAAAGCTTGCAATTTTAATAAATGCAACTTTTAATACCAATTATAAAGAATGGTATTGGGGCGTAAAAAGAAACGACAAATACTTAACCCTAAAGGAATATTTAAAATTTCAGGAAGAATGGAGCAAACTAATTTCTGATACTCTCGAAAGGATTAATATAGTTGAAGAAAATCAGGATTGACAAATGATTCCATCTTTCTGAAAAATGCAATCAATTCGCCAATTGCCTTTATTCTCCCGACTTCCGTCTTCCGTCTTCCGTCTCCCGTCTCCCGTCTTCTTACAAAAACTTTTCTCTGTTCTGTAGATTAAACAGTCCGTAAAGGATAAACAGCAATGTGCCAACTGCCTGAAAAATGCGGTTTTTCATGGCTATTTCCTGCCATACCATTTCGTTTAAGCGGTTCGGAACTTCAAACGGGTTCAGAAAAATATTCCACATGGTGCGCTCGAAAATTCCGGACAAAATAAGTAACAACACGCCAATAATCACCATCACTACTGCTGTTCCGTTTCCATTTTTAATGACAGTCGAAAACAGGAATGCCATTGAACCAAGAAAATAAATGGGAAACATTACCTGCGCCGCAAGTTCAAAAATGCTCACAGGTGCAAGCAGGTAATAACTCATCACAGTTAGGCCTATCATCATCAGGAAAACCAGTACAAAAACCAGTAATAGCCTTACCAACCATACTTTGTAGCGATAATCGGGAATACCGAACAGTATTTCAAGAATTCCGGCATCCAGATCGTTTTGAATTCCGAAGGTCATCGGATAGAAAATAAGAAGGATACCCGGCATAATCTGCAAACCGTAAATAAAACTTTCGTTGGGCTGATCTCCCTCCAAAATACTTGTAACGGCAATAAAAAAGTAGAAAGCGATTGCCGCCAGCACAAACCAGATGAACCGGTTGCCGAAAATAACCTTCATATTGTATTTGATCATTTTCCGGAACAATGTCCAGGAATTGGCTGTATTGATTGCTGAGTCCATAGTTTTATTGTATTATTTCAAATCTTTTATCAGGCACAAATAGGCATCTTCGAGCACCGGATTGGCAGGAATTGCATCTTCTGCAGGTTTTTTCTTAGAAAGGAAACGCACCCTGATCTGATCGCCCTGACGCATGTGGTGGGTAACCAGTTGTTTGTTTTCCATTTTGTCGAATTCGGCTGCCGGAACATCGAACTGCCAGACCATGTCTTTCGCAAGATGCACCATATCTGACGGCGTTCCGTTGTATTTCACTTTTCCGCGGTTGATTACTGCCACCTGGTTGCACGAGCTTGAAATATCTTCGATGATGTGTGTCGAGAAAATCACGATGCGTTCGCGGCTCAACTCCACCAACAAGTTGCGGAAACGGATGCGTTCCCGTGGATCGAGACCGGCAGTTGGTTCGTCAACCACCAGTATTTTAGGCAAATGCAGCAAAATTTGGGCGATACCGATACGTTGTTTCATCCCTCCGGAGAAAGAACCGATTTTGTCGTCCTTTTTCTCCCACATGTGAACTGCTTTCAACACATACTCAATTCGTTCTTCGCGCTCCTTCTGATCTGTCAGCCCTTTCAGAATGGCCTGATAATCGAGGAACTCGGCAGCGGGCATGTTTTCATAAGTCCCAAACTCCTGCGGAAGATAGCCGATCAGTCCCTGCAATTCTTCCCGTTTTTCCTGAGTGTCAATTCCGTTGATCCATATTTTTCCGTAGCTCTGTTCGTAAATTCCGCAGATGATGCGCATCATGGTCGATTTACCGGCTCCGTTCGGTCCCAGCAAACCAAACATTCCGGTTCCTATTTCGAGCGAAACACCGTTCAGCGCCTTAAATGGCTGATGCTGTTTGCCAAGCACCGGTATTTTTTTTACCATTCTCAGCACATTGCGGCGTAAAGTTCCGAAACGACCGGTGATGCGATCGATGTTGATTTTTTCCTTGTACAGTTTTTTCGCTGTTACCGAAATAACCAGGGCCAGATACCACAACACACCAAAAGTGACAACCAGTCCGATGGTTTTGTTTATTTTCCAGACGAAGAATAACTCGATGGCCGGTAAAATCCAGAACAGGAAAGTTTGCGTCCATTGGTAGATTTTGAGCGGGAGTTTTTTGCCGGTTTGTTCAGCCCTGAAATTCAGGAAAAATCCGAACGGTTTCCACATACTGAGCGCGAGGCCGACAATTGCGACGGAAAGCAGCAGCGACCAGAAGGCTGCATCGAGATAAATGAAACTGAAATAAACAAGGAATCCAAGTATCGGCAACTGCCAGATCAGGTAATCAAACTCGCGCAGCGTTTGATACTGTTTTTCGAGACCGGCACGCTGGCGTATTTTTTTGCCAGCTTCCCATTCGCGTGAGAAACGACTTTCGCGGTCGTATATTTTAACCAGGTTTTGAATCCGGATGTGTAGCGTATCCTCATCGCCAATCAGTTTAGTGCGCGCTTTCCGCAGGCTGTTGAGCACAAACCACGTCGATCCGGGAACAAGTACGATCACCAGCAGTAAATCAATCGCTTTCCACAATCCGGATTCAACTTTCAGGAAAATAAGCACAACTAAACCTGCACTCAGCAAAAGTTGGATAATTTTGGTGCGCAGGCTTAGTTCCTTAAACCATTCGATGGCATTTTCGAGGCCGGAATAAAAAGTCGGGATAAAAATCAGTGTTAAAATGGTACTAAAAGCCAGACCGCCAATTACCACAATGGCAAACGGTGCGCCGATGGCGCTCACGTATTCGGCATCGCCCATGGCCAGTGGCAACATGCCCACAATGGTGGTAATGGTGGTAATCAGAATCGGGCGAACACGCGACAAACCGGCGGTCATCAATGCACGCGAACGACGAAATCCCCGGTTCCGCAAGATATTGGTATAGTCGATCAGGATAATCCCGTTGTTGACCACCACCCCGAGTAAAATAAGAAAGCCTGTAAGTGTATTTGCATTGAGCAAGCTATTGTTGGTAACAATAAGTGCGATCAGCGAACCAACAGCGGCCAGCGGGATGGAAAAAAGCAGCACGAAAGGCAATGTCAACGACTCAAAAACTGAGGCCATGATCATAAATATCAGGAGGATTGAAGCGCCAATCATTAAATAAAACTCCGAATAATCAGTTTCATCATGAATCACTTCCGCAGCAACACCCGAAGGTAAATTGTAATTGGCAACCAGTTCATCAATTTCGTAACGGTAAGCTGCCAAAAGTTCTTTCGAACTGCTTGCCTCACTCACAAACCGGTAATTTACCTCAATTTGTTTTTCCTGATTCACGCGGTTGATTCCTGCAAGTCCGCTGGCATAAACAATGTTGGTGAAATCCTGAAGGTCGTGAATCCCGCCACTCGCATCGTTCACCTGCAACATTTTCAGTTCCTCCATGTTCCGGTCGGTTTTCTCTTCCTCGCCTTCAATAAGCTCCTTCTGGGTGATGATAATTTCATATTCGTCAACACCTTGTTTGTACTGAATATTGGTCGCTATTTCTTTCGAAAACGAGTTAATTTCAGACAACACATTGTTGAGGGTGATATTGTATTCCGTCATTAGCAACGGATTGAAATACAGATGAACTTCCGGGCGGTTATCCGAAATGTTAAGGTTTACCCTGTTGATCGATTCAAGCTGATCGACAAAGTATTTCAGGTCTTCGCCAACAGCCTGCAATTGTTTAAAATCCTGCCCTTTGAGTACAATTTTTTCTTCGTCGGTACCAATGCCCATCATTTTCTGAAAAGCGCCTCCCATGTTTCTGCTTCCGCCCTGAAAATTGCCTGAACTTTGCGTTTGCTCGAACGAAATCGACGAAGCTTTGATATCCTTGGTTCGGTCGTTGATATTGTTTTTGATCTCGGCAAATGTGCGTTCAGAAGTTTTTTCGAAATCGTCCTTTAGCTTGATGGTAACAATGGCCTCTTCTTCTTCAATCTTGCTGATAACATCTTCCTTTTCTTCCAGGTCCTCCAGTTTCTTTTCAATTTCCTGAACTGTCTTATCGGTGGTTTCGAGCGATGAGCCTGATGGCATGGTCACATACAACCGAATTTCCTTGTTTTCAACTTCCTGAAGGGAGCTGATACTGACCGCCAGACTTATAAAAACAGCAAGGAAAAAAAGCACAAGCCCTCCGATGATGGTACCTGCCGGATTACGCATACAGGATTTCAGGATAACCAGATATATCTGGACCATTCGCGAATTAGTGGTTACTTTTTCGTAAAAAACATTTTTGGCAACGCGCCGCCTCATCAGTGCATACGATGCCATCGGAACCAGTAACAAAGCCACTGCCAGCGAAACGACAAGTGTCGAAATAATTGATACTCCAACATTTAATCCCAACATCTCGACCATAAAATTGGTAGAAAACAAAAATGGGACAAAAACAACTATTGTGGTCAGCGTTGCTGCCAGGATGGAACGCCAAACCTCCGTAGTGCCCTGAACCACCGCCTGCAATGGAGGTACCCCTTTGCCTGCAAGCCGGTAAATATTTTCGAGCACCACCACGCTGTTGTCGAGCAGCATACCGATGGCCAGCGCCATTCCAACCAATGTGAGACTGTTAATGGTAACGCCAAAAGCATAAAACAGATTGAAAGATGTAAAAATAGATATTGGAATAGCCAGTGCTATAAACGAAACGATGCGGAAATTCTTCAGAAAAATCCAGAGTACAAAAATGGCCATGATACCTCCGACCAAAGCAAGATTCATAATCTGGCTGATGTTTTCTTCCATCTGATCGGCTGAGTTGCTGATTTCGGCAATCTCAATTTCTTTGATGGCCATTTTCTCATTCAGCGCTGCTACAATTTTACGGGTCGATTCCGAAAGTTCGATCATGTTGGCCTGTGAATCGTTGACCAGCAATATTGTTACCGCATCCTTTCCGTTTACGCGGCTGTACGAAGTTTCTTCCTTAACCCCGAAGCGAACCTCGGCCACATCTTTCAGCAGGATCGGGCCTGGGGCAACCACGAGGTTTTCCAGATCTTCCACCTGCTTGTATTCGGCAGTCACGTGCACAAAATACTGAACGGTTTTTTCCTTCAGATTGCCCACATAACTTCGCGAACTGGAGTTTTGCGAAAGTACCGACCGTATTTTGCCTGTGGTGATGTTGTAGGCTTCGCAGGCTTTTGTATCGAGAATAACTTCAATTGATTTTTGTTTACCGCCATACACATTTACCGCCGCAATTCCATCAATATTTTCCAGATCGGGTTTAATGTCCTGATCAACAATGGTCCGAACACGGTCAATTCCTCCTTCGCCACGGGCCTGCAATTCCATAAACTGACTGTTCATCTGTTGCAGGTCAACTTTGGCCACATTTACCCGAACATTTTCGGGCATGGCCGATTGCATTTCGTTTATCTTTTCCTGAAGTTTCAGGTAAGCATATTTGAAATTGACATTTTTCGTGTAATACACCACAATGGTACTTTGGCGCGAATTAACGTTCGACTCAATTGATTCGATGCCTTCAAGTGTACCGATGGCTCCTTCAAGCGGAATAACCACATGATTTTCCATGTATTCAGGAGCAAGTTCGGAGCCCGAGCTTGCCTGAACGAAAAGGAAAGGAAGTTCGGCATTTGGCAACAATTCTACCTTTAATTGTTTGTAAGAGACGTAACCCAAAACGGTCAGCCCCAAAAACAACATGCTGATCAGTACTTTGCGATGTATGATGAATTTCATTATAGTAATGAATGAGTTTATTAAATTATGCTCGTTCTTTTAAATGTCGGATAAGGAACAGGTAATTTGTTGTTTCTTATTTCTTATTCCCCGCCTGCTTCTGGCAGGGATATTTCTTGTTCTTTCTTGCACTTTTCCAATTCCGTCCGAAAATATGCTTTGCCATGATTGTCATTTTCCCGCGGACGGTTTTCACTTTGCTTTTCGCATCCGTTGGCTAAAGCCAACGGCAAAGGATAGCCTGGTTCTTATTTAGTGCGATAATATCCTTTGCCGTTCACTTTAGTGAACAGACTGAGACAATCTGATTCATATTCATTTGCTATCCACTGTCTCCATTTCATTCTCTCTGTTCTTCCTGAACCGGTCTTTCAACCCGTCAAAAACCTCGAATACGCATGGGATAACGACCAGCGACATGATGGTTGATGTTATCAATCCGCCAATAACGGCCAATGCCATTGGAGCGCGCAGCGATGAACTTTCTCCAAAACCGAAGGTGAGCGGCAACAATGCTAAAATTGTGGTAGCCGTAGTCATTAAGATCGGGCGGATTCGCTGTTGACCAGCTTGCTGTATCGCTTCGATACGCGACACGCCTTCTTTCTGAAGTTGCAGAATGCGGTCAACCAGCAAAATAGAGTTGTTGACGGCAATCCCCACCAGCATGATGATCCCGATGATAGCCATGATATTGAGGGTCATTCCCATGATAAAAAATATCAGGATTGAGCCGACAACCGCCACCGGAATGGTTAGCAGGATGGTAAACGGGTGCAGCAACGATTCAAACTGCGACGCCAATACCATAAAAACCAGGATGATCGACAACATCATGGCAAAGCTAAGCGCATCCATCGATTCCTGCCGTTTTTCCTCTTCACCGGTGATCTTTATTTTATAATCTGTCGGGAGCGGAATGCCCGAAATTGCCTGGTTCACTTTGGCTACCATCTTGTCGAGCGCAATTTCTTTGTCCATATAGCCGGTAATTTTACCGATACGGGTTTGGTTTCTGCGGAATATTTCCTTTGGCGACTGTCCTTCGGTGATTTCGGCAATTTCGTTGATCCGGATGACTTGCGTTCCGTTTTTGATAGTCAAATCAGTC
>DAITNH010000261.1:0-8001 GCA_036834745.1 Prolixibacteraceae bacterium | reverse complement strand
AGAGAGAACTTTACTGTCAGATTTAAATTCAAGCGTCAATAATGGAGAACGAATTGATCCCAACCGATTGCTTGCTGAAATAAAGGTGGTTTTTTCTTCTGAAGTATTGGCTGATTGAATGCCAAGTTCGTTTGCAAAAATACCCGCAGTTTCGGTACCGATTATAAGCAGATTGCCACCTTCGTTCAAATAGGTACGCAATTCGTTCAATAAAGAAGAACCAATGCTGTCACATTCAGGAATAATGATTAAAGGATATTGATTCATTTTTTCGGAGAGGTGATGTTCCATCAGGATTTCTACCGGATATTGATTATCGAGCAAAGCATAGAGTGCACCCTGAAGTTTCTCCGGAGGGCCCGAAAATGCGGACCTGGCATTGTGCCGGTACGAAAGGGTAGGGAAGAGCAAGGCAATTTTTGGTATGGCCTTGGCTTTGTGGCAAAATGATTGACGTTCGCGACAAAAAGTGCTCAGTTCAGTGAGGGTATTTGCCAGCCAGGGTTTAAGGGATAAGTCTCGGTTTTGCTGGAAATAAAACTGCACTCCACCTCCCATGGCAATAATCTGGGCTGCTTCCTGTTTAAGCTGGATAGCCGATTTATTGCTCATGGGCATTTTTGCACCATTCCACGAAAATCCCCAGGCCATCAGATCCCACGGTTTACCTTGCGGTGCAAGGCAACGCGCTTCGAATGCCGACCGAAAAACGCCATTTTGCGGGGTCACATCTCCTGATAAAAAGTCAACATTTATATCAACAGGCTCGGGCATCATTGACGAGTAAGCCCAGTTACTGGTAATCTGAAAATTTGGATCGAACTCATGAATGGCATCAATGTATTTGCGCATGTGATCTCGGAAAAGGCTTCGCGTATATTCCAGATATTCAGGATAGAATTTATCATCAGCTTTCCTTGGAATTTCATCGATGCCGGTTTTTTGTTTCCACTTCTTCAGCGATTCATCACCATAATCAGGCTCAACTGCCCAACACTCGCCGTCAATCCAGGCGCCGTCAACATGGTATTCGCCGGCCAATTCTTTGAGTTGAGGAATCATATACCGGTCGGAATACGGACTGAAAAAAGAAACTTTATTGGTGCTTCGTTCTCCGTTCGCTTTTACCACTGCCCATTCAGGAAATTCTTTCACCACTTTGTCGTCCCAAACTCCTGAAAAATGCATGTAAAGACCAACTTTGTTATTTTCAGTAATTTCCCGCCAAAGTTTCAGCGGATCTTTTTGGAAACTTTTTACGTGAAAGCCTACTTTGGTCGGATAGCTTGATATACCGGGATGACCTTTGCAGTCGATCTGAATAAAATCGGGGCGTACAGCAGTTAAAAAAGTATCAATCATTTCCGGGGTGAGCGTTAATCCGGCATCAGTAATGTCCTCGCTGGCATGTAAATCGAAGTGGACACCAAAAAAACAGTCAGCCCTTCTTAACTTTTCCGTAGCTTTTGGAGATTGCGCACTTAAAGAATTGTTTGTCAGGATAAATAGGATGATGATACAAAATGTGAATTTTTCCATAGCTGTTTTTTATACGATTAACCGGATAAATTTAAGCTAAATTGAGACTAACGGCAACCCAAAAACATAAATTCTATTGGCATTATTGATGGTTTTAATCCTGAAATCGTTTAAATTTACCAGAATTATGACTAAAAAAATAATTCAGCAAAACGACATTGTTGTAAAAAGCTGGGAGCAGCTTTGCGAGGAAGTTTATCACGATTCGTGGAAACCCGAAATGGGAAGATACCGCTCTGATTATGCTTTCAGAGGATTGTCGGACATGAATTACGAATTGAAAAACAGTTTTCTCCGTAATTGTGGCGACAGGCCGGAACTTGAATACCATTTGCTTCGCAATTTTCGCAAATATTCCATCTCCCGTGATCCGCAGTTAACCAGTACTTTTTGGCGGGCGCTGGTACTTGCCCAGCATCATGGTTTGCCAACAAGGCTCATCGACTGGACTTATTCTCCATTCATTGCGATGCACTTTGCTACCGCCAACACCGAAAAATATGATATTGACGGAGTGATCTGGAAAGTTGATTTTGTAAAAGTTAACCAACTTGTGCCTACGCCTTTAAGCAATGGTTTGGAGGAAGAAAAATGTAATGCTTTTACAGTTGAAATGCTTGAAAAGATTGTTTCTCTGGGCGACTTTGACCGGCTGTTCACCGAAAATCAGGTGCTTTTTTTTGAACCACCATCCATCGATGAACGGATTGTGAACCAATTTGCTTTGTTCTCGGTTATGAACAACCCCACATCAGTTCTGGATGAATGGCTCATTCAGCATCCGGATACCTACCGCCGGATTATTATTCCGAAAGAATTAAAACTTGAAGTCAGGGACAAGCTTGATCAGGCCAATATTACCGAAAGAGTGCTGTTCCCGGGGCTCGACGGACTTGCAAAATGGCTGAAACGTCATTACACACCTGTTGAATAATGGTATCAGGATTTTATTTAAGCTGGGAAATGCGAACAAAACCTCCTGTTGGAATTGATAAATCAATGGAATTTTTCCCCTTGGTTTTTAAAATTCCTTTTTCAGTTAGAACTCCAATGCAATTAAATGTTTCAAAGTTATACGCTAAACCGGATCTTCCGGAAAGCAGGTTAACCACTTCTGAAGTCTTTGAGTTAATAATATCCAGGGTTTTATTCAGTGATACAGGCAGATTAATAGTGTAATCCTCGTAAACTGTGTAAATTATTTTTTGGTCGTTTTCAACTTTTACCACCGGATAAAAACGCGAAACCTGCAGGGGTTCAAACGAGCCTTCGAAAATTACATTGTAGTTCTTTTCCCAGTAATCGAGCCAAAACCGGATTGTTTGTTTTAAATCCTGGGGCAACGTAGTAATATAGAAGGAAAGGTAAGGATTTCCAAACAATACCGATTGAATTTTTCGGGCAACCTCTTCAGGCTTTTCCCTTGGATTTATGGCTACAACTTCCATAAACGGAGTATATTTTCCATAAAGCAACCGGTTATTTACCATCTTTTCGCGCACCACCTGAGTCTTTTCAACTCCGACAAAGCCGGTTAAAAAATTCTGGTAACTGGCCAGATTGGGGCCAACGATCGAAAATTTCTGTCCCATAAATATATTCGGATTAATTGACCTTAGCCGGGCTTCCATATCGGCATAAAGCGTATCAACAGCCAGATCAATCGCAACAAAATCCCGCCCTTTGTCTTCTTCAATCAAAGCGCCCTCCTTGGGATAAAAACCTTTCAGAAAATCGAACCAGTAACCATCAAAATGCCATTCGGACAAGAAATTGGCATATGTGCTGACCAAATGTTTTCTAACTTCGGGATATCGCGGATCGAGCACATACATTTGCCTTGGAGCACGGTATCGGATGTATTTCCCTTCAAATTTTTTCAGGATAGCCGGATTCCCGCCCATAAACGGAATGGAATACCATAAATACAAGGGCAATCCCATCTCAACACACTTTTGCTTAAACAAATTCATTGTCGCATAACTAACCTGCTCATACGAATAGGCAGTATCGATTTTCATATTTACCAAAGCCTGCCAGCCATCATCGACAAGTACCGATTTAAAATTGAAAGTTTTCAGCGAATCGAGTTCTTTGGTGATGTTTTCGAGGGGTATATTGCGGTGCATCGGGTACCATGTTGAAAAAACCGGTACATTGGTCGTATCAACACTTGCAACAGCTTTTTTGAATTCCTCTTCTAAAAACCATGAGGAGGCATCAAAAATGGCTTTTGAAAAATGAATATTGCGAAAGTCGATCATTACTTCAGCCTGATAATCCTGTAAGGTGGAAAGCGGTGGGTTATCTTCAAAAAATCCCAGGTTAAAAATTATCGAGTCATTGTCTTCCCTGATGTTGGAGCTTACAAATTTTGCCTGATAGGCATCTTTGCAGGTTAAGGTAATCTGATTCTGGTCATTGATCGTTAGCCCCGAAATAATGGAAAATCCTGCAGCAGCCCGGTCGTATGAAGGCATTGAAAAATAGGATTTGTTCGACCATGTTTTCGAATTCCAAATCTGATTGATTTTATCCTTGGGGAATTTAACCGACAAATTAAATGTAGGTGGTGCGGCTGCATTTGTTGAATGCAAGTAAATATTCAGTATGAATCTGTTGAGTCCAAACTCTTTGATATCAATAGTTGCTTCAAATGGAGATATTTTTCCGTCTATCCTGATTTTGCTTTCATCAAAAACATAAAAATTATCAGGTTCTGTTGCGCCCGCGTAATTTTTCACTGATAATACCAGTATCAACATCATCAATACAAACAACTTCATGCCTATCCCTAAATTCAATTTCATACTGTGAAGTATCTATAGGTTGGTAAAGATAATAAACCAAGCTTTCAAAAGCACTTCTGTACAATATATTTTAGGTGCTATTAAACAAAAAACCCCGCTTTTCAGCGAGGTTTCGTATGTTTATTTCACCTTATAATCCGAAATTGTTACTTCACCCTATCAACAATTGCTTTGAAAGCTACCGGATGATTCATCGCTAAATCAGCCATTACTTTACGATTGATCTCTATGTTTGCCTTTTTCAGCAAACCAATAAATTGTGAATAAGAGAGTCCTTCAGTACGAACGGCTGCGTTGATACGCTGAATCCATAAGGCGCGGAAATTTCTCTTGTTTACTTTTCTGTCTCTGTAAGCGTATTGCAAACCTTTTTCCCAGGTATTTTTTGCAACTGTCCATACATTTTTGCGGGCACCGAAGTTACCTTTGGTAAGCTTCAGGATTTTTTTTCTGTGAGCCCGTGATGCTACTGCATTTACTGATCTTGGCATAAAAACTGATTTTAGAATGGTTAGCGTCCCGAATTCGGGATCTTGAAGCTAATTCATTCGATTGATAACTGTATTAATTTTACTCTGAAAAAGAAAACATTGTTAGATTGTCAACATTGCTTTTACATTTGACAGGTCAGATTTTGCAACTGTTGTCCAATAAGTCAGGTTACGTTTCTGCTTAGTGGTTTTTTTGGTCAAAATGTGACTTTTAAACGCGTGTTTTCTTTTAATTTTTCCGGTGCCGGTTAGTTTAAACCTTTTTTTTGCTCCGGAGATGGTTTTCATCTTTGGCATCTTCCTAATATTAATGTATTTAAGAAATCTATTTCTTCTTCTTAGGTGAAATAAACATGGTCATTCTTTTTCCTTCAAGTTGTGGCAACTGTTCAACTTTGCCTGTTTCTTCCAATTCCTGTGCAAACCGGAGCAATAAAATTTCGCCTTGTTCTTTAAATAAGATCGACCGACCTTTAAAAAACACATAAGCTTTTACTTTGGCGCCTTCTTTCAGGAATTTTTCGGCATGGCGTAATTTAAACTGAAAATCATGGTCATCGGTATTTGGCCCAAACCTGATTTCTTTCACAACTACCTGAACTGTTTTTGCTTTAATTTCCTTTTGTTTCTTTTTTTGCTGATAAAGAAACTTCTGGTAATCGGTAATCTTACAAACAGGCGGATCGGCGTTCGGTGAGATTTCTACAAGGTCAAGTTCAAGTGCATCAGCCATTTTTAAGGCTTCCGAAATCGAGAAAACACCCGGATTTTCAATATTGTCACCAACTACCCGAACCTGCGGGGTACGAATTTTTTCATTTATCCGGTGTTGAGGAGCAATTTCTGCTCTTCCAGTGTATGGTCTTTTTACAGCTATGGCCAAATCCTCCTATTATTAGTTTTTAATTTTTTTAATTGTATAATGATGATAATTGCTCTTTAACTTCAGTATTAATGAAATCTGCAAACTTCTGAAGTTTCATTGATCCTTTGTCGCCATCACCTTGTTTTCTGACAGCAACCTGTTCACTTTCAACTTCTTGTTCTCCAACTATCAATAAATAAGGGATACGTTTCAACTCGTTATCCCTGATTTTACGACCAATTTTTTCATTCCGGTCGTCAATTATCGTGCGAATATCGCAATTATTTAGAAATTCCGAAACTCTTTTTGAATATTCATTGTACTTTTCGCTGATTGGTAACACAACCACCTGGTCAGGCGACAACCATAGCGGGAATTTTCCGGCAGTATGTTCAATTAAAACAGCCACAAACCTTTCCATTGATCCAAACGGTGCACGGTGAATCATTACCGGACGGTGACGTTTATCATCGGCGCCAATGTATTCGAGTTCGAAACGCTCCGGAAGGTTGTAGTCAACCTGAATGGTTCCCAGCTGCCAGCTGCGTCCCAAAGCATCTTTGATCATAAAATCGAGTTTCGGTCCATAAAAGGCAGCTTCGCCCAAAACGGTCACTGTCTTCAGTCCTTTTTCAGCGGAAGCTTCAATGATAGCCTGTTCAGCTTTGTCCCAGTTTTCGGTCGAACCAATGTATTTTTCAGGTTTATTCGGATCACGCAATGAAATCTGTGCCGAATAATTTTCGAAATCCAATGCTTTGAAAATTATGAAGATAATATCGATTACTTTTTTGAACTCATCCTTAATCTGGTCAGGACGACAGAATAAGTGTGCATCATCCTGTGTAAATCCCCGAACGCGGGTCAATCCATGCAATTCGCCACTTTGCTCATAGCGATAAACGGTTCCGAATTCGGCAAATCGAACAGGAAGGTCTTTGTATGACCGTGGTTTGAATTTATACAGCTCGCAGTGATGTGGACAGTTCATTGGTTTCAGCATGTATTCTTCTCCTTCAGCCGGAGTCTTGATGGTCTGGAACGAGTCTGCGCCGTATTTCTGGAAATGTCCTGAAGTTTTGTAAAGGTTGATATCACCGATGTGCGGGGTGATTACCTGTTCGTACCCGAATTTTTTCTGAACCTTTTTTAGGAAATTTTCCAATTGTTCGCGAAGAATGGCTCCTTTTGGCAGCCACATTGGCAAACCCTGTCCAACATTTTGGGAAAAAGTGAACAATTCCATTTCCTTGCCAATTTTCCGGTGATCGCGTTTTTTAGCTTCTTCAATCAGCACAAGATATTCTTCCAGCATTTTTTGCTTCGGAAATGTAATTCCGTAAACACGCGTGAGCATTTTGTTTTTTTCGTTGCCTCTCCAATACGCACCTGCAATCGAAGTCAATTTTACGGCTTTGATGAATCCTGTATTTGGCAAGTGTGGTCCGCGGCACAAATCGGTAAATCCGCCCTGATTGTAAACGGTAATGGTTCCGTCTTCCAACTCGCTGATTAATTCTTCCTTTAAGGTGTCGCCCTTTTCAGTAAACATTTTCAGGGCATCTTCCTTCGAAATATCTTTCCTTATTATATCATGTTTTTCACGGGCCAGTTCGATTATCTTTTTCTCGATTTTTTCCAGATCTTTTTCAGTAATTTGCTGGCCTTGCGGAAGATCAATATCGTAATAAAAACCATTGTCAACAGTTGGTCCAATCCCGAATTGGGTTCCGGGGTATATTGATTCAATTGCTTCGGCCATCAGGTGAGCTGACGAATGCCAGAAAGTTTCCTTCCCTTCGCGATCGTCCCACAAAAGTAATTTGATATTTGAATCTTTTTTTATTGTTCGGCCAAGGTCCCAAACCTCGCCATCGACAGAAATTGAAAGAACTTCTTTTGCCAGACGGCTGCTGATTGATTGGGCAATATCGTTTCCGGTAACTTCACCCTCGAATTCCCTGACACTATTATCAGGTAAAGTAATTTTTATCATTTGGTATTTATTGTATTGAAAAAACAGGGTGCAAAGATAAATATTAATAGCTGATAATAAAATTAAAGATTAACGCATTCCCAAACTCAGGCCGAGATTGTATGAAGTATATTCTGATTTATTAACCGATCCAAACACGCTGAATACAGCAATTTTAATTCTTAAACCTGCCTCCAAACTGATATTGGAGGTTTCAAAACTTAGAGCTATCGGGTCAACCAGGGCATCTTCATCGGTAATCTCCCAGCCACCACTCTGATTTGCAACAACAACAGGATATTTTCCTATCAAATCGACATT
>DAITNH010000260.1:0-8023 GCA_036834745.1 Prolixibacteraceae bacterium | reverse complement strand
CCTTCAAACTCCTCTTGTTCAGACCGAAACCAATGTTTTTCATTCAGGCGGTACAATACTGAAATAAATTCCCGGTCAATCTGTTCTTCAGCACCGTCCCGCAACAAGGAATAATACAGGTCGATTCCGGATAAAATTTCAGATAAAACCATGTCGCAATCAAATTGCTGATTTGTCAGGTTTTTCAACGAAACCGGATTGGGTGCATTGCTCTTGAAGTCGGTTTGGTTTACATTGATTCCGATACCGATCACAGAACTTTTAATCGAACTGTACATGATCGAATTCTCAATCAAAATTCCACCCAATTTCTGATCCCCGGTATAAATATCATTTGGCCATTTTATCCGGAGCTTGTCAACATATTTGCTGAGAGCAGTATAAATTCCAAGGGTGACCACTTTTGAAAGCATAAACTGACGGCGTATCTCCAGAAAATCAGGAAAGACTACAATTGAAAAAGTCAGGTTTAAACCGGGTTCGCTCTCCCAAAAGTTTTTCAATTGCCCTCTGCCGGCAGTTTGTTCGTATGCCAAAAAGACAGTACCCTCTGGTAAGGCATTTCCCTGTAATTGGCCGTTGGCATAGTTGTTGGTAGAATCAGCGCTTGGTATGCGGACAATAAGATTTCCGATCATTATTATTTTTTTAATGTTTTTATCGCGAAAGAAATTAGTCATACAAGTTTAATCACTTATTATAAAGTAAAAAATTTATCTTTGTAGTTCTAATAAATAAATATGAATAAAAGCATTGAAGAAGCTGAAACTGAACAATTGATCGAAGCCATTGTTGAAGGAATTCAAAGAAAAAAAGGAATAGAGCTCGTTAAAATTGATCTGACAAAAATTAACCATACCGAATGCAAATATTTTATCATTTGTCACGGTAATTCGAATACACAAGTTGATGCAATTGCTCATTCGGTTGAAGATACTGTGGAAGAATTAATCAAAGAAAAAGCCTGGCACAAAGACGGATACCAGAATTCAATCTGGGTTTTGCTTGATTATGCCGACATCATGGTTCATGTTTTCCAGAAAGAAGCCCGTAAATTATATGATCTTGAAAACCTATGGGCAGATGCACATGTTGAATATATAAAAGAAGATAACAAGAAATAAAAATGGCAGAGAAAAAGAACAATAAAGCTAAGCCCAATTTGGGTAACATGAAGCCAATGAACAACGTTCCGAAGATTAATCCTTACTGGATTTACGGAGTAATCATCATTGCTTTTTTGGCCATACAATGGTTCACCCTTGGAGCAGGACCGGTTGAAACCAATTGGATGGATGTAAAAAACACCATGCTGCAAAGCAACGACATCAAGAAAATCATCGTTGTAAACCGCGAAGAAGCACAAATTTACCTGAAAGAAACCAGTTACGATAAATATACTGAAAAGTTAAAAAACGGTTTTACCGCCCCTGCTAAGATTGGCCCTCATTTCTTTTTCACGATTGGATCGGTCGAAACTTTTGAAGCCAGTTTACAGGAAGCTCAGGAAAGTTTATCTCCAGATAACAAAATCAGTGTCGAGTATAAGACTGTTCACAATTATCTTGGCGAACTGCTTAACTGGATTCTCCCTTTTGCAATTATCATACTGATCTGGTGGTTTATTTTCAAACGAATGAGCAAAGGAGCCGGTGGCGGTGGTGCCGGCAATATTTTCAATGTCGGAAAATCGCAGGCCAAAGTATTTGACAAGGATTCAAGAGTTTCAACCAATTTCAAGGATGTGGCAGGCCTGGCCGAAGCCAAACAGGAAGTGGAAGAAATTGTTGATTTTTTGAAAAGCCCTGAGAAATTCACCAAACTGGGGGGTAAAATTCCGAAAGGCGCTCTTTTGGTAGGCCCTCCTGGAACCGGAAAAACCTTACTGGCCAAAGCCGTAGCAGGCGAAGCAAACGTTCCTTTCTTCTCAATGTCAGGTTCCGATTTTGTTGAAATGTTTGTCGGAGTAGGCGCTTCACGTGTTCGTGATTTATTCAAGCAAGCCAAGGAAAAAGCTCCCTGCATCGTTTTTATCGACGAAATTGACGCAATCGGACGCGCCCGTGGAAAAAATCCAAACATGGGATCGAACGACGAACGCGAAAATACATTGAACCAGCTATTGACTGAAATGGATGGTTTTGACACCAATTCCGGCGTAATAATACTGGCTGCCACCAACCGTGCCGACATTCTCGACAGGGCGTTGATGCGCGCAGGCCGTTTCGACCGTCAGATTCATGTTGAACTTCCCGACCTCAACGAACGTCAGGAAATATTCAACGTGCATTTAAAACCGATCAAACTTTCTCCTGAAGTTCAGGCATCTTTCCTGGCAAGACAGACACCCGGTTTTTCAGGAGCCGACATCGCAAATGTTTGCAATGAGTCTGCGCTAATTGCAGCCCGGAAAAACAAAGACATCGTCGAAAAACAAGACTTCCTCGATGCTGTTGACCGCATCATTGGTGGACTTGAAAAGAAAAACAAAATCATTTCGGTAGATGAAAAGCGAAGAATCGCTTATCATGAAGCCGGCCACGCTACCATCAGCTGGTTGCTCGAACATGCACATCCTTTGGTAAAAGTAACCATCGTTCCCCGCGGAAAAGCATTGGGAGCTGCCTGGTATCTTCCTGAAGAAAGATCGATCACCACCAAAGAACAACTGCTCGACGAAATGTGCTCGGCACTCGGAGGAAGGGCTGCTGAACAGATTTCATTCAGAAGCATCTCTTCAGGCGCACAAAACGACCTCGAAAAAGTGACCAAGCAAGCTTATGCAATGGTCAGTATTTTTGGTATGAGCGATAAAGTTGGCAATGTCAGCTTCTATGATTCAACTGGCCAAAACGAATTTGGGTTCAGCAAACCGTACAGTGAAAAAACAGCGGAACTGATTGATGCAGAATCGAAACAACTGATTGAAACACAATATGTGAGGGCACTGGAAGTACTTAACAATCATAAGGACGGCCATCAGAAACTTGCGGAACTGTTGCTTGACAAAGAAGTAATTTTCAGTGAAGACCTGGAACATATTTTTGGTCATCGCCAATGGGAAAAACCTTTGATGGTGAGCGAATCAAAAAAAGAGCTGCCCGCCGAATTACCGGGAAAACCTGAAATAAACATTGAATCGGTACCATATTAATGGAATCTTCAAGAAATAATATTCTGGCCAAACTAAAGGCCGCACAGGAAAAAAGAGGTGAAATTGGGGAAAATATCCCCGATTTCACCTCTCCTATTTACCACACCCTCAACGAATCTCTGGTTCAGGAATTTAAGACCAACCTCGAACTGATTGGCGGAAAAGTTATTTTGTGTGAAACAAATTCAGAAGTTGCCGCTCAGGTAAAACTGATTTGTGAAGATAAAAATCAGGATAAACTCTTCTGTACCGATCCAATCCTCCTAAAAATGCTGAATGGGACGGTAGAAACTAATTCAGCAGAAAATGATTTTCTTAACCTGAATATCGGACTCACAGGCTGCGAATTTCTTGTTGCCCATCTTGGTTCTGTTTTGATCAGTTCGGCACAAATCTCGGGTCGGCGGCTGAATGTTTTTCCGGAAACACATATAATAATTGCCAACGAAACCCAAATCGTTGATTTTTTAGACAACGCGCTCGAAAAACTGCAGGAAAAATATAAAAATAAATTACCTTCGCTCATAAGCAACATCACCGGACCGAGCCGCACTGCCGACATTGAAAAAACATTGGTAATGGGCATGCACGGACCAAAGTCGTTGATTGTAATTATTGCCTGTAAACCTTTTTAAACTATTTGCCATGGAAAAAGATTGGGTATGCGTGTTTCAAACCGGACAAAGCTTTCAGGCCGAGATTGCAAAAGAAATTCTTGAGAACGAAGAAATAAAATGTGTCATCCTCAACGAAAACGAATCAGCCTTCCCTTCTGTGGGCAATATTGAAGTAATGGTGCACAAAGATTTTGCAGAAAAAGCCACCGAATTCTTAAAAGATTTAATCAATTGAAGAAATTAGTAACTCGGACGATTACCGGAATCGTTCTGGTTTTGATTATACTGGCTGCGACCATCGCAAGTCAGTATAGTTTTGCGGTGTTGTTCATGGCGATTATGGCTGGCGGTCTTTTGGAGCTTTTAAACTTCTACAAAAAATCAGAAATTAACCCAAACAAATGGTTAAGCTACCTGATTTCTTTTTTAATCTTCGGAATCTCCTTTTTTGTCGCCAAAGGGTTAATCGAAGCAAAATATTTCCTGATATTGTTTCCATTCTTCTTGCTGATACTGGCTTCGGAACTTTACCGAAAAAAGCAAAAACCACTTGAAAACATAGCAGTTACCATTTTCAGTCTTGTATATCTGGCAATACCGCTGGCACTTGCCAATTTTCTCGTTTTTCCTGAAATTTTCTCAGGAAATGAATACTCGCCAAAATTGCTGATTGCATTGTTTGTACTCATCTGGACCTATGATTCAGGAGCATACCTTGTTGGAGTTTCAATAGGCAGACACCGGCTTTTCGAACGAATTTCCCCTAAAAAATCGTGGGAAGGTGCTATTGGCGGAACTTTAACTGCAATAATAGCAGCAATCATCATTTCGCGCTATATTCCTGAAATACAAACCTTCCATTGGATTGTTATCAGCATTCTGACGGTTGTAAGTTCCACATTTGGCGATTTAACCGAATCAATGTTTAAACGGTATTTCGGAGTAAAGGATAGTGGTCAGATTTTGCCAGGACATGGTGGTGTTCTCGACCGGTTCGATTCCTTGTTATTTGCGGTTCCTGTTATCGTCTTATATCTGAAAATAATTATCGAATAGCACAATAATTTGCTATTTTTGTGCCTGAAATTCTAAACACTAATAATGAAAGTTCATAAAGCTGGTATCGAAACCATTAATTATTCTACTGCTGCATTGGCAGTCCTCATCGTATTATCATGGTTTTTCATTACTGATACCATCATTAAAGTGGCAGTCCTATCCGTTGCTGCCATGCTTTATTTCATTGTTATTCAATTCTTCAGATATCCGCAACGCACCGTTGTTAAAAATGAAAAGATTATTTTATCACCGGCCGACGGTAAAATTTGTGATATAAAAGAGTTCATCGAAAATGAATATCTTAAAAGCAAATGTCTTCAGATATCTATCTTCATGTCCCCTACCAATGTACACATCAACTGGGTGCCGGTGCCGGGAATAGTAACTTATATGAAACACAAAGATGGTGAGTTTTATGCCGCCTTCAAGGATAAATCGGCCGAAGAAAATGAACGGATGACCACAGCCATAAAAATGAAAGATGGACGTGAAATCGTGATGCGCCAAATCGCCGGGGCAATGGCCCGCAGGATTATCAATTACGTTACTGTTGGCAACGAGGTTGATCAGGCAACCGAACTTGGGTTCATCCGTTTTGGCTCGCGTGTCGATCTGTTTCTCCCCCTCAATACCAAACTTAATGTGAAACTAGGACAGAAAGTGACTGGCTCACAAACGATCATAGGCGAACTTCAATCATGAGCCGGGTTAGCAACATATTTTTCTGGGTTCCCAATGCCATCACCACCTTAAACCTGATGAGCGGTAGTTTGGCGGTCTTTTTTGCTGTTGACGGACAATTGGGCTGGGCTTCGGTTTTCATTCTCATAGCAGCAGTTTTCGATTTTCTCGACGGATTTGCAGCCCGCCTTTTAAAAGCTTATTCTTCCATTGGCAAAGAACTTGACTCGCTGGCCGACATGGTTTCATTCGGTTTGGCACCTGCAGCCATTCTTTTCACCTTGCTCGAATACACCATGTTTGGGGTAAACCAGCCTATTCAGGATATTGAAGCAAACTGGAGCCAGTGGATCGTGCTGTTTACCAGTTTCGTAATCCCGGTGGCTGGAGCATTTCGTCTGGCTAAATTCAACACCGACGACCGGCAAAGCGAACAGTTTCTCGGAATGCCCATCCCGGCAAATGCCATCTTTTTTGCCTCACTCGGAATAATTCTCGAATTGGGTACCAACCTGACAATTCAGGCCATCATTTTAAATAAATACGTATTGCTTGCATCTGCATTTGTCTGTTCATTCCTGATGGTTTCCGAACTGCCGATGTTCTCTATGAAATTTAAAAACCTGCATCTGAAAGAAAATGCCCTCCGTTTTCTCTTTCTCGGAACGACAGTTCTAATGCTGATTTTCCTTCAGATTTATGCCCTTCCGCTCATCATCATCTGGTATGTTCTACTATCGGTAATTACCTATTTGGCTGGAGCAAAATAAGAAGTTTGTTGATTTGCTGGAATCGTTTGAAGGCTGGAATTTTAAGTTTCGAATAATAGACAGCGCAGACGATTTTGAATAGAAAACGAGTTGTCTTTAAGATCAGTTGAGCTTCGTGAAGTTTTGTTAAAAACAATTGAATATTTTGATCAGCTATTGTCCAGCAAATAGAATTTGTAATAACTGATCTCCAATCTTACAGAAATATACTCCCGGAGTAACTTTCTGCCCCAAATCGTTGGTGGCATTCCAGATTATTTCAACGTGCTTGTCTGTTTTTTCAATAGCCAGGTTTTTAATCAGTTGCCCGGTAGTATTATAGATTTCTACTTTAAAATTGGTTCGTTTTGGATTATGAATTTCAATGGTAATTTCTTCTGAAAATGGATTGGGGTAACATTTAAACCGGATAGAGTCATCAACAATTTGAAGCACAGTCATGTCGTTTGTATTTACCTCAGCGAACAATGAACCATTCTTCTCAAACCAATCGGTACCGCTAACTTTCATTGCATTCAGCAGGTAAGTTTGTCCTCCCCGATATAATTTAATCGTAACAGAATGACCGGAAGTGAATCCGTTAATAGTTTCTTCCAGATCGTCGTTACCTGATGATGGAATGCCAATACTTCCATCCATAATATGCTCTGCTCCAACAGTAGCAGATCCTACACAATATTGTCCATCGAATATGCCGATCTCATCTCCGGCAGTCAACCCCGAAGCTTGCAGGTTCACAAGATTTATATTCATGTGATCGGTTCCATTGCCTATAAATACAGGTTTAAAATGTTCAGACGTTATTTGATCCGGCACAAAAACGGTAGTTTTAGTTACGCCCACCGGGATGGTTAGGATGCATTTTTCAAGAACATTTACTTTGTACCCTTTGCCCGGAACAAAGTTTCCAATCGTATTTTTCCAGCCGCCGTGTGAGCCATAGTCTTCAATGCTTTTTCCGGATTCGTCCATGACTTTTATAAGTTTGCCGTCGTCTATTAGCGATTGAATAAGCACTTTTGCATTCTGTATGTTTGTATAAGGGTAGGCGATAATATTCCAGCCAGCGTTCAAAGTAATATCCAGCGGTAATTGAACGGGAACTCCTTCAACAGATAAAGTTGATTCATCGACAACATTTACCTTATAACCATTGGTCACTGTCTGGTTGCCAATGTTGTTGTTCCATCCACCAACAGATTCCATGTATTCAATGGTTTTTTCATTTATATCCATTACTTTTTTGAGTTTTCCCGCATCAATCAAAGTCTGAAAAATATTTTTCAGGTTCAGATCGTCAGGAACAACATTAAAAGAGATAATATTCCAGCCAATGTTTAGTGATAAATTCTGAATTACTTTAGGGTATATTTTTTTTACTTTCACAACCACCTCATCAGCAGGAGAATCAGCATTTCCATCGTTTACCATCAGCGAGAAAACATATTCAGTATTAGCAATAACTTCAGGAGCAATAAAAGTCGGTTTTGCAGCGGTTACCGAGTTAAGGGTAATTCCGGTCGTGGCAGTCCAATGATAAGTCAGGGCATCATTTTCCGGGTCGGATGAAGCCGAACCATCAAGCGTAACAGTTGAACCTTCGTCAACGGATTGATCAGGTCCTGCATTGGCCATAGGTGCCAGGTTCAAAGCTTCCTGCATTACAAAAATAGTCTGTAAATATCCGCCCGTTGCCGAAATTGACACTAAAGCAGTTCGGGCAGAACCCAATGGATTTCCTT
>DAITNH010000259.1:5354-8038 GCA_036834745.1 Prolixibacteraceae bacterium | reverse complement strand
TAATAAGCAACTTGTCCGTCGGCTTTTACCCTGAATTTTACATCTTTTGCAACTTCAAAAGTTTCACCTTTCAGGTAAGTTGTCCAAACTGTTTCGCCCGGAAGCAATACGTCCAATATGCCGCTGGTAATTGTCATGTGTTCGATGGTTCCGGTGCCGAATTCGTATTCGCCTGCTTCCATAACACCAACTGTTGCAACACCTTCCATGTTTTCGAGCGCGATCGATTTTACTGTTCCGCCAAAATATTCGTTTACTTTTAACATCTTATCTTTTTTTTTAGTGATTAATTTGGGAAGGCAAAGATAAAAGATAACTGGCAACTTTTCGATCAGTACCCTTTCCGGTTAAATAAAATATACCCAATGTTGAACATGGCGAAAAATTTAGTCTGACTTTTTTCGTAGTAATTCACTGAAAAACTGATGGGGCCGAGACCAGATTGTAGCACTAATGCGCCAGATCCCATAAAATTAATGGTGGAGTATTTCTCCTGATTATAAACAGCAATGTAATTATCCGTTTCAACAATTTCCCTGATCGGAACAAAACCATAAGCTTCGGCCCTGAAATGCAATTGGCCTGAAATTTTAAATATGGTTTTTATTCCTGAGGCCACGTATCTATTGGCATGGAACTTATTTAAATAGATCGTTTTGCTGTGGGGGATAGGGTTGAACGATGGTGCGGACAGAACCGTCGAAACATAGTTGCTGAAAGTTTTTTTATTGCTGTAAACACCTTCGGCCATTAGCCCGAGTGAAAATACTTTATTGATTTTTAAATACCGGTCGTAACTGCCTTGAATCAGATAATAATCGTGTGGATATCTACTTTTTAGAGGATTGTTTGATGTCGTTCCGGGCATATTTTTTTCATTTCCTGAAATGTAATTTAGCGAAAGGTTTGATGCAATTCCTTCGGTCGGATATTGTTTATAGTTAAAAGAATTTGTCTTGATGGCGGCTGTAATTGATAAGGCATCAAAAGTTGTGCGGTCGGGGGTGTCGGCAACCTTGATCGATTCGGTCAGATAATACATATCCCTTGTATTTGACCATGCACCTCCAAATGTTAGCTTGCCCCGGGTCTTTATCGGAATTCCAATCTCAGTCCGAAAGTTGGTTTCATTTTGGGTGATGTACGGTGGCCGGACATCTTCAAAAACAAATTCAGTGGTCGATGAAAAATAGTCCCATCGGTTTAGCGTGAAATAGCTGGCCATGTAAAAGGGAGTTGTGGTCGGAAAATCGACACGTGCGCCAGCTTTAAATGAACTGTAAAACCGGCCAAAATACATATTTGTGCTTAAAGTGTACGATCGTTCCTTGAACAGGCGATAATTGCTACTTAGGAAGCCTTGATTTATGGGGCGTGTAGAAATATTCCCACCAAATTTTACCTGCACCGGGTTATTTGTTTTCACCAGCAGGTGGAGGTCGAAATAACCACTTTCCGGATTGTAATGCGAAACAGGCCTGAGGGATTTTATATGTTTATCGGCCACAAGTTTGAAATATTGCTTTTTTAATTCATCCAGGCTTATCACAGGTGATTGGTGTTTCAGGCTTTGAATAATGTATTTTCGTTGTGTAGCTTCCTCAACACCTTCAACCTGAATATTCCGGAAAATCAACAGTGGTTTTTTCATGTTGAACTGATCCCTTTTTTGTTGAATGTCGTCGGGCCTGACCCTGCGCGAAATGCGCTGTTTGATCGTTTCCATATTTTTATTGGCTGTCTCGTATCCGGCATTCATTATCTGGTCAATCTTTTTAAAGTCGAACAAACTTATATTATTGAAGCTGGTTTGCATCAGAATGCCATCCTTTGGGTCAATTGCATAGTCGGTTTTTTGTCGTATCATATTGTCAATTTGCACCATCACATCGTCCTGATCAGGTTTTTTTGTATCATTGGCAACATTGTGCCCAATGATGATGTCAGGAGTGAAAATATTTTTCATGTGCTGTACCGGAAAATTATTGACGATTCCGCCATCGAATACCAGTGATCCGTCAATTTCAATGGGCTTAAAATACAAAGGGAAAGTCATCGAGCCCCGGATGGCCTCGCCCAGGTCGCCCCGCCTTAGAATCACCTCCCGATTGTTGTAAAC
Source organism: Prolixibacteraceae bacterium (assembly GCA_036834745.1). Lineage (GTDB taxonomy): Bacteria > Bacteroidota > Bacteroidia > Bacteroidales > Prolixibacteraceae > Aquipluma. The sequence goes on along the minus strand of DAITNH010000259.1, from coordinate 5,919 downwards.
GTCGGTCGCAATACAGAAAAACGGAACAAGAAGGTTGTTGAAATCTCCTTTACAAACAGCTGTTACTGATGAAAACATTTCCATAAAGGCAAAATCTATTTGCTCTTCAGGAATGATATTGGAAGGTGGCAAAATTTTTAATTTGTCTTCTTTTTTTAGCAAATTAAGTTCCAGCCATGAAGGATCTTCTTCCAGTTTCAAAAAATAATACCGGTATTCTTCCTGAATTCTTCCTGTTGACCAAAACTTAAACTGTTCCGATTTGAAAAGCTGCTCTATTTCATCAGCAGAGTAACCTGCTGCATAAAGTCCGGCAACAATGGCTCCCATGGAAGTTCCGGCAATATAGTCGATGGGTATGCTGTTTTCCTCAAGTGCTCTGATTACGGAAATGTGTGCAAGACCTTTTGCTCCGCCACCGCTCAAAACCAATCCTACTTTTTGTGCGGTCGATGAAAAAGCTGTGAGGTAAATAATGAAAAACAAGCAGAAAAATCGTTTCATGGCCTGTGAATTTTTTTGAATAGCCTGAAACCAAATTTACAAAATACTAAACTATAAAATG
>DAITNH010000259.1:4063-5254 GCA_036834745.1 Prolixibacteraceae bacterium | reverse complement strand
TCCATAACGGTGATAAATGCATCAGGATCAATTGTGCTGATATATTCTTCGAGGATGGCAACCTCGCGCCGGCTTACAATCGTGTAAATAATATGCTTGTCTTCTCCGGTGTACATTCCGGTTCCTTTCAGGTATGTTCCGCCCCGTTCAAGGTCAACAAGTAATTTATGTCTGATATCCTCATGCTTTTCAGAAATAATCATCAATGCCTTGTTATAATCGCTTCCTTCCAAAACAAGGTCGATAGCACGGCCGGTAATGTATATCACCACCCACGAATAAAGCGGGATTTGCCAATCTTTGAAGGCAACCAGGCTGAGCAAAACAATAGTCGAATCAACATAAATCATCAACTGTCCAAGTTGCATACGGGTCTTTTTGGCAATGATCATGGCAATAATGTCAGATCCTCCGGAAGTTGCGCGCGATTTGAAAATCAATCCAAGACCAAAACCTACCAGCACCCCGCCAAATACGCAAGAAAGCAGAATGTCAGGAACAAGAGGGGCATCACCATCAACACGCATATAAGTAATGGCGTCCATAAAAACGGATGAAAGTACAAATCCAACTACCGTTTTTACGCCAAACCGGGGGCCAAGAATCTTAATTCCGGCAATGGTGAGCGGAATGTTCAGCACCAGCCCAAATAAACCAATAGGAATCCCATCGGGCCAGAATGAAAACATACCGACGGTCATGTAATGAACTACGATAGCAATGCCGTAAACTCCGCCCGGAACAATGCGGTGGGGTGAAATAAAATAAACAAAACCAACGGCCAGAATAAACGCGCCGATTACAATCAGGCTATAATCTTTAAACCATTTAAGGCTGAAAATTTTATCATTTGGAACAAAGGTCATGATTAGGATTTTAAATGGAGGACAAAGAAAGATAGGAAATTCGGGAAAACCTTTGATTTTTATCAGATAACAAACATCCGCAGAAATATATTGGAATGAAAGTATTTGTGGTTATAACCCTAAAAACTATTCTAATATTTGCTATTTTTGTGGTTATAACCCCAAAAACACATCCATATTTCCGACTTTTTACCGATGGAAAGTTTTTAATTATCTCTAATCTAGATCATTCAACGATTTCATCCACCGGCAAACTATTCCGCTTGAAATCTTCCCCCAAATTAAGCGCGATTGAAATGATATTGCTCGATCCGGCCAAATGGTA
>DAITNH010000259.1:0-3963 GCA_036834745.1 Prolixibacteraceae bacterium | reverse complement strand
AGGTCAAAAGGAATGGATTCCCTTTCGGCTCCATCGTAATAGATGGTAATTTGCGAGCCAATGTTTCGGGCTACCAGAGAAGTTACAGTTTGCTTGTTTTTACTGAAAAGGCTAATCCCCAAATCGGCTGCAAGGCCAACAGACTGGTAGTTTTCGAACGACGAAAGTATGGGTTTCAGGTTGATGCCGTATGTAATTCTTTTGTATTGGTTCGACCAGATGAGGTTCAGTGCATATTCGGCAGCATTAAAAGTTGCCCCGGTTTTTTCACCATTCGGCAGCGCTTCAATAAATTGGCCGTAGTTAATGTAATGCATCCCGACGGCAAAGTTTCCGGGTAGGGGAGTACCGAACGAATAAGCTGCGTAACCGTAATTAATGCCCGCAAAATAATCGACATAGTTCATGGCCAGCATGTTCTTCATGTCAGGCCTGAGCAATGATGGATTATTGTAAGAAACATTCAAATCAGTCGAGTCGTTCAGAGCGATCTGATTGCCGCCCAATGCAGCCATTCTTGCCGAGTTGGTCAGATTCAGAAACTGGTAGGTATATTCCCCTCCGATCTGGCCAAATGCGTTTGGATAAAGGGACGCCAGAAGAACAATCAGGATGAAAAGTTTGCGCATATTTTTTTGTTTCGGCTTTTTATCCGAACGTAAAATTCAGGTTAATAGTATTTCTATTTTGGAATCTGATTTTCGAGTTCCTCCAATTTTGGAATATCATTGAAATGGTATTTTCCAATTATGGTTCCTTTCTTGAGTAAAATCAATCCCGGATTCGAACGGACTATGGTTTTCAGGGTAATTTCGTCGGTATTAAAAAAATCAAATTGAGCACCTGTTTCGTTTTTGAATTCCTCGAAACTATCGGGTGAGGAGGCAGTCAGCCCAATAAAGTTGTATCCTTTGCTTTTTGCTTCTGCTGCCAGCAGGGCAATTTTTCCCATACCTTCCCTGTTGCTTTTTTGCAGGTTCGACGCAATCACAATGAACGTGTAATTTTCGTCATAAAGAAAAAAGTCCCTGATATCTTCGCCTTCCGGAGTTTCAATCCTGAAATCGTGAATAGGCGGGGTGTATCCTTTCTGTATCAGCACCGGATCTTCCATTTTTACAAATTTCCAGTTTATCGTATCCTGCCAGGGGTAGTCGGCTTCGGTAAATTTCTTTTCCTCGCCTGTTTTTGTGTTTTTATAAACGAAATTATTTTCATAAACATCTTTCAATGCTCCCTCCGGAATTTTCATGGCCTCCGGAATATTTGCACCAACCTTGTAAGGGCTGAAATCGATGATGGGCAAGTGTTTGTATGAATAATCGACCAGGTAAAAATAGACGACCATGGTCATGCCAGTGAAAGCGATTGAAAGGATTGGCCCGTTTTTACTTTTGAAATTCTTACGTTGAATGAAAACGTATATTGCCAGCGCCAGCAATACGATGTTTTTGTAAAAAGTCTGCCAGTTGGTTATAATAAGAGCATCTCCAAAACAACCGCAATCGGTCACCGGATTGGTCAGTGCCAATACAAAAGTCAAGCCAGTGAAAAACACCATAAAAGCCAGCATGAACCAACTTGTAATGCGGGTAAAGAAATTGAAGATAAAAGCTACGCCCAGAAAAAATTCTGTTGCAGCAAGAAAAACGCCCAGTGCGAATGCCAGATCGGTAATCCATGGCATCTGAAATGCGTTGAAATAATCTGTGAATTTATAGGCCGATCCCCAAGGATCAATTCCTTTTACAAATCCTGAAAAGACAAAAGTTAATCCGAGCAGTACGCGCGCAATGTGCTTAAACATGAGTAATTGTTTTAAAATTCTATCTTAATTAACGCAAAAACGGCATAATTGATCATGTCGAGGTAATTTGCTTCAATTCCTTCTGAAATAAGTGTTATGCCCTTATGGTCTTCAATTTGTTTGGTGCGATTCAGCTTCATCAGGATCAAGTCGGTGTATGAGCTCATTCGCATATTTCGCCATGCTTCGTCGTAATCGTGATTTTTGGCCAGCATCAGCTCTTTGGCCTGATTGAAAAGACTGGTGTAAAGTGACAGTGTTTCAGCTTCGGTAAGATCATCGGTTTCCGATGTGCCCTTTTCAAGTTGAATGATTGCCATGATGCAATAGTTCACTATGCCGATGTATTCGGACCGTACCCCTTCATCAATTTTGCTTGTCCCTTTTTGTTCAATACTCCTGATCCGCTGTGCCTTAATATAGATTTGGTCGGTCATTGAACTTGGACGGAGAATGCGCCATGAAATGCCGTAATCTTTCATTTTTTTAGTGAAAATATCCTGGCAAATTGTTATCACATGGTCGTATTGCTGGCTTGTTTTATCCATAATTATCGTAATTTTTCGAGGCATAAAAGTATTAAATTAATGTGTATTTTGAGTGTATTTTATTTTACTTTTGTGTATCACTTTTGTTTAGCGCCCAAATTTATACCCTATGTTAATCACAGCAACTGCCAACAAATTTCTGAAACGAAAGAACACCATTAACCTGAACGGACGTTTAATTGATCTGTCGAAACCTATTGTAATGGGTATTTTGAATGTTACTCCTGATTCTTTTTTTGACGGAGGAAAATACAAAACTGTGAAGAAAGTCGTTAATCGGGCCGAAGAAATTCTGGAACAAGGGGGAACTATTATCGATATCGGGGCGGTTTCAACAAAACCCGGATCGGAAGGGATTTCGACGAAAGATGAGATAGAACGTCTCTTGCCGGCTGTTAAAGCAGTGAGAAAGGAATTCCCGCATGCTTTTATTTCCATCGATACATATCGTTCCTGGGTTGCGCTTAAAGTGATCGAAGACTGCGGCCCTTGTATCGTAAACGATGTTTCGGGTGGAAATTTTGATCCACACATGTTTGATACAATTGGTAAACTGGGCGTTCCTTACATACTGATGCACATGTTGGGCACACCCCTTAAAATGCAGGATAATCCGGTTTACGAAGATATTATCCGCGATATTTCACTGTTTTTTACCGACAGGGTCAAACAGCTTAACAAGGCAGGGGTGAAAGATGTGATTATCGATCCCGGATTTGGGTTTGGAAAAACACTTCAACAAAATTATGAATTGTTGAACCGGCTCGATTCATTTAAAGTTTTTCAGTTGCCGGTTATGGTTGGTGTTTCGCGCAAATCAATGATCAATAAATTGTTGGGGACAAAACCTGAAGAAGCGCTCAATGGAACTTCAGTAATAAATACACTGGCTTTGATGGGTGGAGCCGATCTTTTGCGGGTCCACGATGTCCGCGAAGCTGTCGAGGCTGTTCGTATCATGAACATGGTTCGTTCAACTTCGGAATAAAATCACCTTTTAAACTGATTCTTTTCAGGTTCTTTTGATCTGAAAAATTATTCGCTGATTATGACATTGTTTATTACTATACGTATTTTGGATGTGGTTGACATCCTGCTTGTTGCTATACTTTTATATCAAATATACAGGCTTATAAAGGGCACTGTTGCTTTCAATATTTTCATCGGACTATTTCTGGTTTATGTCTTCTGGTTGCTTGTAAAAGCCATGAACATGGAATTACTTGGAACCTTAATGGGGCAATTTATCGGTGTTGGGGTTTTGGCGCTGGTGGTGGTTTTTCAGCAGGAAATAAGGCACTTCTTACTTCTAATCGGCACAAACTACCAGCTTAGCCGCAGTTTTGGTCTCGAAAAACTTTTCAGTATAGAAAAAACAAAACTGGCGACCAATCAGCAAATCAAAGAAATAGTGAGGGCCTGCGATAACATGGCCCGTTCGAAGACCGGTGCGCTGATTGTTATTCCTCATAAATTTGAATTGAAAGAAATTATACGGTCGGGCGAAAAAATAAATGCCCGTATTTCGAGTGCCTTGCTCGAAACTATATTTTTTAAAAATACGCCTTTGCACGATGGGGCGGTGGTATTAATTGGTAACCGGATTGC
>DAITNH010000258.1:0-8063 GCA_036834745.1 Prolixibacteraceae bacterium | reverse complement strand
CTACAAAAATTATATATTTATTTTTTAAGACTTTTTTTCCACAGCCATCATTTTGTTGATTCTTGACCAATGACGCCCCCCTTCAAATTTTGTTTCAAGCCATAATTTTGTAAACATACATATTTCTGAAATTTTATGTTGCGCTGTACCCATAGTGAGAACATTTGCATTATTATGTTCGCGGCTATTTTTGATTGTTTTTTCACTCCAGCAAAGTGCTGCCCGTATTCCTTTTACCTTATTGCATACCATGGAAGATCCAATTCCCGCAGCATCAAGCATGATTCCTCTGTCACAAACACCACTGACCACTTTCTGTGCCACTGCGACTGCAAAATCAGGATAGTCTACTTTTGTTATACTATTTGTAGTTCCAACATCAAAAACTGTGTAGCCAAGAATATTCAAATAATTCTTAAGTGCTTCTTTTACTTCAAAAGCACCATGGTCTGCTCCCAGAGCAACACGTTTCACTATTTCATTAATATCTTTGTGTGTATCCATTTTTTATTAAGCTCTAAAATTAACTTCATCCACAATGCCGGCAATTACTGCTTTTACCGTAAGAGATTCAGGTTCATTAATGATTGTTCTTGCAGAGCCTCCCTCTTCCAGCACCAGCACTTTATCTCCAATTCCTGCCTGAACAGCATCTACCACCAAAAATGATTTTCCCAGTGGTTTACCTTCAGGGTCTATGGGCTGAACAATCAGTATTTTTTTCGATTTATAGCCTTTTTCTTTTACGGTGGCTACAACATTTCCTATTACTTTTGCAAGAATCATTATACTAAACTTTGTGATTTCAGACCTGCCCAAGGCAGGTATTTATATTATTTAGATTTGTTATGATAATTCGAATATCTATATTTATTGTACTTCTATAATTATTTTAAATTCACATGATCCACTATGGCCATCACTGCCGCATCGCATGGATTCATGGTGGTTTCGAGCACTCTGCTTGCTTCGCGACTGGTTTCGTAGTAAATAATATCGCCGACTCCGGCCTGCACTGCATCAAATGCTACAATCGCATCGCCGGCAGAATTTAGATTTTCATCCAATGGCTGCACCAACAAAAGTTTTACCCCATCAAAAGATTTTATTTTTTGGGTACTTACGACGTTTCCTATGATTTTGCCTAGTTTCATTATAGCATTTTTTGTTTAATAACTTTACACAATCAGATGCTTTTTTTTCTGTTATTTTTTTGACTTAAAATTTATGATTCCCAAACTGAATGCACTAAAAGTACTGCGTTAATAATTGCTCTTCCTATTTCTTCTTCCTCAAAATTTAATAGTAAAAAAACATCTTTATGCACCATAGAGCCATTGTGACTTTGTGGCACAAATTAGATTATTCTCAGATAATCCACCAGTGTGCAACGTCTTTCCCTTGTGAACGAACGAGGGCGGGTAACGCCATCACCTGTAGGACTGGCAATAGTAAACGATGCAAAGCCAGCGCCTCCGGCACCTAATCCTGCATAGCTGGGTCCGTTTTTAATGAATATAGAACAGTTCATTACTTTGGCCATTTTACTTAGCTTGGCGATATTTAACGAGTGCATAATTGCTGTATGCCTAAATCCATGCTCCACTTCCACTGCCAGATTGATGGCTTCATCCACGTCTTTTACCCGAACCAGAGGCATCACGGGCATCAGTTGCTCTGTCCATACCAACGGGTGATCTTTGTCTACTTCACAAAGCAATAATCGAGTAGAATCCGGCAAATCCAACCCAATATCTTTGGCAATATAATTTGCATTTTTGCCTACATATTTTTTATTGGCAGCACCTTCATGACCGGGTCTCCCAGGCTCACTGATTACAAGCGCAGTTACTTTTTTTATCTGGTCGGGAGTTAGTTCGTAAGCCCCATTCTTTTTCATTTCTTCTTTTAGTTTATCAGCGACAGATGCAACACAAAGAATTTCCTTTTCACAAATGCAGATTACGTTGTTATCAAAACTTGCGCCTGCTACAATATCCCGACCTGCTTGCGCTATATCTGCAGTTTCATCTACTACGCAGGGTGGATTTCCCGGACCTGCACCAATAGTTTTCTTACCACTGTTCATAGCAGTTTTCACAACAGCGGGACCGCCGGTAACAACTAAAATAGCAATTTTTTTATGCGCCATCATTTCTTTGGCAGAATCAATAGTGGGTTCGCTTATGCAAGTAAGTAAATTGGCCGGTCCGCCTGCGTCTATGATGGCTTTATTTAATAAGCTTACTACAAAGCAAGATGTTTTTTTTGCAGAAGGATGTGGGTTGAAAACAACAGAATTTCCTGCTGCTATCATACCAATGGCATTGCTGATAATTGTAACCGCCGGATTTGTGCTGGGCGTAATGGATCCGATTACACCATAGGGTGCTTTTTCTACCAGAGTGAGACCACGATCGTCTGAAAAAGCTTCCGGATGAATATCCTCTACACCGGGTGTTTTTACAATTCCAAGCTCATTTTTTACAACTTTGTCTGACCAGCGTCCCATACCTGTTTCTTCATGCGCCATTTTAGCCATTACTTCTTTGTGTTCCATGGAAATTTTACGCATGTTTTCAATAATCAGTTTCCGGGTTTCGAGGCTAACCTCACAGAAATCTCTGTAAGCTTTATCTGCTGCTTCCACCGCGCTGTTCAGGTTATTGAACACTCCAATGCCAACATTTCCGCTGCCGGTATTGTGATTTTTTTCCTGGCTGATTCCTTTTACAACCTGTTCTACTATTTGTCGAATACTTTGTTCTAACTGGTCCAATGTATACTCCTCCTATTTAAAAAAATAAGGTTTAATTTCTTTATGCGGTTGTGGTATTAATGTTTCCATACAAAGCTGGTTTTTTGCTTTTGCCTTGGTGGTTCCGGCTTCCATAGCTGCCTGCACTGCGTCAAGAGAACCCATCATTTTTACATACGATTTTCCCCCAAAACCAATAGCAAGACGCACCTCTAAAATACTTACCCCCCCAGTTTTGGCAGCTTCATCTGCAGCTTCAATACCAGATACAACCGAGTTGGTTTCTATGATACCAATAGTGTCCCATTCATCAGAAAATACTATATTTCCTATAGCTGGAATTACATCCGGATGAACCAATGGAAGAAACAATTGATCTACAAGACAACTTCCCCCTGTTTCTACTCCTTTATAGTACGAATATTCCACAGATGCCACATCGCCACTAAAAACAATCAGATACTTACCCGGGCAAATAGTTCTTGCATCCACAATTTTCACGGGCGCAATTTTCACCATTTCATCCAACGCTCTAATCCCGATGGCAATACTACTAAATTCCAAAACTCCTAAAGTGATCATTCCCATCAGTTCTTACTTTCTATATACTTCTATATCTTGTTCTGTTATGACATCAATAATTCCCACTATTATTGCATCCACCGGTTTGTTCATCGTTTCGAATGTTTCGCGGGCAGATGAACTTTCTGATATCATTACCACCTCATCACGCCCAGCTCCTACCATATCAAAGGCTACCAGATAATCTCCCTTGCATTTGCCCTGTTGATTGCATTTATCTATCAATAAAAATTTTGCACCGGGCAAGCTGGTATTTTGGGTGCTGCTAACAACTGTTCCAACTACTTTTCCCAATATCATAGTCTAGTCCTTTTTGTAAGTGTAACTGCCATCCTTTTCTATGAAGTCTACAATTGCAATCACAGCAGAGTCAGTAGGTTTTCCTTCGGTAACATTGGTAAACCGTGCGCTGCTTCCTGAAACATAAAATACAATTTCATCGGGTCCTGCTCCAACACTATCCATGGATACCACAAAATCGTTTTTCCCTTTCATGGTGATTGGGTCTATTTTTTCAAGAAGCAGGAATTTGATTCCTTCTATCTTTTCAGATTTATGACTGGAAACTACGGTCCCCACAACTTTTGCTAAAACCATATTAAATTGTGAATTAGAAATTAGGATTCAGAATTTGTGAAAAGTTTAATATTTAAACTGAGCTCACAAATCAACAAATATTTATTTTTTTGGGTGTCTTCCGAGTGGTAATGCGCTGTCCACATTGCTATGTGGTCTTGGGATTACATGGCTGGACACGATTTCGCCTACTTTTTCAGCAGCGCGTATACCTGCATCTACTGCTGCACGAACCGCTGCCACGTCGCCACGAACTATAGCTGTAACAAAACCACCACCGATTTTTTCAAAACCGATAAGTTCAACTTTTGCTGCTTTTACCATTGCGTCTGCAGCTTCAACCATTGCAGAGAAACCTCTGGTTTCAATCATTCCTAATGCGTCTGAATTTTCTGTCATATTTTTAAATTTTATAAGCTGTTATTTCAATTAATATAATATTAAAATCTGTGTTTTGCTATCCAGAGTAATCTTCGCGACCGGAGATTTCAGCCAATCTTTTTTCAACTATTTTCTGGGCTTCGAGTACTTCGGCTTCAGGTCCCCCAATATAAACGCGGCCAAATTTTCCAAAACCCATCACGTCAATGATATTAATACGGGCAGCTTTTTCTGCTTCATTGGCAGCAAAATAGGCATATCCGGCAGGTTCTACCTCTAATACGAAAAGGGTATCGCCGCGGAGTAACATCATTCCCATTCGAAGCCTGTTGATGAGCTGTGCGTGGTGATCTTCCACGTTTTTAATCAGCTGGCTGGTAAGAATTCTGGGTTTTATCCTGTTTTCTTCGGACTGTTCAATTTTATTCAGAACAGCTTCACCAGCCATGCGAACGTCTCCCTGACTGTCTGAATGCAGTTCAAGCATTCCATAAGCTCTTTCTACAATCTGCATACCGGGAGTCACATGTGTAGCTTTCAGGGCCACGTCTGTTAATGTGTTAATTTCAATGCCCGGCGCAATTTCAATAATGCAGCAGGCCTGCCCACCTACGGGCAGAAAGCCGCGGGCTACGGTTGAAATATAAGATGCCATCTGCAATTGCAGGGAATCTAAAAAAATATACGTTCTTAAATCAATGTGTGATTTTGATTGCTTCATAGTTATTTCCCTTTCTTATTAATTTTACTACCTAGTGGCAAAGCGTTGTCTACATTTTCGTGCGGACGCGGGATCACGTGAGTGGAAACCACTTCTCCAACTTTTTCAGCGGCGCTTACACCTGCATCTACTGCTGCGCGAACAGCAGCCACATCGCCACGAACAATAGCTGTTACATATCCTCCACCAATTTTTTCAAAACCGATGAGCTCTACTTTGGCTGCTTTTACCATGGCGTCAGAAGCTTCTACCATAGCTGCAAAGCCTCTGGTTTCAATCATACCAAGTGCTTTCATTTCATTACTTTCCATTTATTACCTCCTGATTATTAATTATTATTTTTACAAATTTATACAGTTTGTCAAACAATGACTTTTCTTACAGACTAATTAGTGTCTGTCTATAAAGTGAGTGTTTGATTCAGAATGTTCGAGAGCAAGGCTTTCGCAGTGTTGAAAACCAAGGAGTTTACTTTTGTAAATGACTGTTTTCAACACAAGAGTAACGCAGCTATCGGACATTATGGACAAACACTAATTATAATAATACAAATATATAATTATTTTTCTGTTGAAACAAAGCTGGTTCTGTTTTTTTTATTTTTCGAATATAATTCCTGTTGATTCTATCAGTATCAGTTAGATAATATTGTTTGTTGAAAAAGTGTATTAATCTAATGTCTTTAACTCAGGGTTATAAATTTATGTTCACTCCGAACCTCTTTTTTTCAAATGTTTTTGTAAAAATAGAAAATATGATGCAATTTTACAAACAGTCGGAGTGCTTTTCAATATTATATTTATATTTGTTTAAAAAATGTTTACAGGTTGCAAGTTGCCAAGGGTGCAAGGTTGTTTCATATAAGTTAATATTGAATCTGGCAAGTATTGCACATTATAATACAACCTGCAACCTGCATCAAAATTTTATTAATACATAACACTAAAATGAAATCAATAGTAGCACTGGTCGGTTTTCTTCTTGCACTTGTAATTACCGGCTATTCACAAAATAAAAATGCTAAAGTAGTTTCTGATGATTATTCAAGAAATGCTCTTACCGTGATATTTCTGAACTACAATCAATATCCCTATGCCGAATTTTTAAATAATTCATGGCCAAAGCTTGTGATTGATGACAAATGGGACAATAATCAGGTAAAAAATATTACACTGAAAGCTCCGTACGATTTACGACCTGCAAAAATTGAACAGGATTTTGAAGGGATGAAACAAGCGCTGCGTAGCAAAGCAGAATTCATTGATAAAATGAAAAAAGCTGAAAACCCTGAATATGTTTCTCCTTATAAATCTATTTATAAAATTCCCAATGAAAAACGTCAAAATTATCAGCAGTTAAAAGCATTGGAGGAAAAACAAAAGAATGAAGTGCAGAATGAATTAATTACAGAAAAATATCCCCATCAGATTATCCAAAAATGGTTTAACATGCAGCAGGATGGGACAGTTGATTTGGAAGCAATATTTAAAAGGGGTTTGTATAATGCTACTGATGCAGATTATCATGCAGCAATGGATTCAAAAATTAAAGATGCCTTGCTGAAAGATGCAGGTTTGAAACTGATTAATAATAGCTACATTGTTGTATTTGATTTCGGAAAAATTTTATCAATTGATGAGCAAAATGCGATAATAAAAAATGCATTAAACGAATTTGAAAAACTCAGAAATGATTACAACAGTGCGGAACATCAGGAAATTATTGCCACACTTGATGCAAATATTAAAAATCTGCAGGAAAATATTCGTAAAGATGAAAACGGTTTTATTGCCGAGATTAAAATATTTTTATACAAGCTCGATTTTAATGAAACCGTTGCGCAAAGCCTTTGGGATTTATTTGAAGAAATTCCTGATAATAATTCAAAATGGAAAATTAATAATGCTACACTTAATAACATATCATTCCCTCTTTTAATGACTTCCATTCTGAATTTTCCTTTTGCAGAATCTGTACAGTATAATAAAGGGCATTCACTTGCACCGGAAAAACAAGCATCAAAAGAAGAATTATTTGATATGCTTGTAAGAAGCCAGTTTGAAGGCGCTAAAATGATGTTTACACGTAAGGTAGATGCGTTCAAAGTCCGCGCCCCTGTTTTTGAAGCAAATAAAAAAATGTTTTTCCCTCAGGTAAAAGCCAAGATTGGAAAAAAAGAAAGCATTCGTCTGGATAAAAGATTTTTTGTATGGGAAAAGCAGGAAGGTAGTGATGGTAATGCAAAAAGCAAACGCAAAGGAGTCGTACGAGCATCGAATGTGATTGTAGATAACAGGCAGTCTACAACAGGTAATACCGGGCTCACAACTTTTTATCAGGTTGCCGGAAAAAAATTAGAAGAGGGAATGGTCTTACAGGAACGTCCTGATTTTGGAATGGGATTGGTTTTTTTATCCGGTTTTCCAATGAGTCCGGTCGCCTATAATTCAACCACGAATTATGATAGCCCCATGTTGTTCGGAGGTAGGCTCGATGCAAATATTTCACCACTGTTTGGTATGGCAGGCGTTAAATTTTTAAGTGAATTCAGATTTTTTATCGAAGTTAAAGCTATTGGTGAGGTTTCAGATACAATATTTAATTCCCCGGATGCTTTGAATTCTGATGATGATTCAAAATTAAAGTCAAATGCTGCCATTGGATTTGGTTTCAGCAAAGACATTCACCTTATGAAAAATATTAAAATAAGTCCTTTTGCTCAGTATTCAATTGCCTCCTGGGATAATATAGATTTCGCGGGGCAGGTAGGATTGGGAGTGAGGTTGCCTATTAATATTATCTACCCGCTTAGCATCGTTCCGGGCTGTACATATTACACAAAATATGAAAATGAAAATCTTTCAACTTATACGCAACTGAGTGGCTTTTATTTTGATGCGTCTTTAAGAATTGAGTTTTAATTTCGGAAGTCGGGAGTCAGAGAGTCGGCAATCAGAGAGTCGGCAACCAGGCAGTCGGCAGTCGGCAGTCAGGCAGTCGGCAGTCAGGCAGTCGGCAGTCAGGCAGTCGGCAGTCAGGCAGTCG
>DAITNH010000257.1:0-8110 GCA_036834745.1 Prolixibacteraceae bacterium | reverse complement strand
ATATAATTTGTTTTTTAATTGCCGGATGGAACTCGCATGTGAGATATTCATCCTTGTTTGTGTTCAACGAACATGCTCGTTTCATACTTGATTTTTCAGGTTAATTTGTTTTGATGCGGATTACCGTAAATGAATAAGCGGGCAAAGTGCACGGAAAATCTTTGCTTACCGCAATGTTGTCGATCACCGGCCTGGCCTTTTTATCATCTGGAGTTCCAGAAAGCACCGTGCGAATTGCAGACGGATTGAAGTTTCCAAGTTCTTCCAGATTTACCTGTGTATTTACCGAAACCGGGAGCATGTTTACCATTTTTACAATCAGGTCATTGCTTTTGCTGTCGCGCACCACCGAAACCGCCACACGTTTGCGGACTGACTCGTTTTGGTCTGACAGTTTTACATCACTGGGCAGGTAAATATCTCCTGAATTTTGTCCGTAAAGTAGCTGTACGAAATAGTCAACGGTCGGTTTCACTTCGGTGTTGTTGAAATAAATCAGGTCGGGATTCCATTGTGTGTGGCCTTCTTTGGCCAGCAAAGGTGCATACGAGGTCATGCTCACTATATCGCCATTGCGCTCACAGGCAGTCAGATAAAGCGCTTCAGCCAAAGCTGTTTCGATATTGGTTGGCCTGCCCGGCAAATGTGCGGCATACTCACCGAGGTAAACTTTCGCTTTCGAGCGGTCGTATTTGTCGTAATAATCCTGATTGTGGATAAACCAGCCCGGAGATTGATAGTAGTGTTCATCAACCATCGGCACACCAAGTTTGGTGGCGATTTTCCAGCCTTCCACATAATCGGTTCCTTCAAAAGTTGGTCCCACCGTTCCGATTACTGTAATTTCAGGATGCTTTTCCTTCACCGCGTTAAAAATCATCGTAAACCGTTCCTCGAAAATATCGTTGATCAAATCTTCGTTGCCAATCCCGACATATTTCAGGTTGAAAGGTTTGGGGTGACCGGCCTCGGCGCGCAACTTTCCCCATTTGGTTTTCACATCGCCATTGGCCCATTCAATTAAATCCAGCACTTCCTGAACGTAATCATCCATGTCGCACATCGGGATTCCACCTTGTTGACCTGCGCCTCCGGTAGCAGAGTTCTGACAGGGAACACCAGCCGCAATAACCGGGAGAGGCTCGGCTCCAATATCGGCACAGAACTGAAAATATTCGAAATAACCCAGTCCGGCTGTTTGATGATATCCCCAAAGGTTTTTCTGAGGTACGCGCGATTCCAGCGGGCCAATCGTATTGTTCCATCGGTACATATTGCACAATCCGTCGCCGTGCGCCACGCATCCTCCGGGGAAACGGATAAATCGCGGATGCAGATCGGCAATTGTTTGGGCCAAATCGGCACGCAAGCCGTTTTTGCGGCCCATGAATGTTTTCTGCGGAAACAGTGAAATCATATCCAGATGAACTGTTCCTGAAGTTTGGGGAACGATTTCCAGCTGAGCTTCTGATACCGTCTGATTGGCAATCAAAACAGCTTCGAATTTCTTCCATTTTGATGAGTGGACGGAAACGGTTGTCTCTCCATAGTTTTCACCGTTTTTACCAATCAGGCGGACAAGCAATTTTTTATTTTTTTTATCCGGATTGCTGGCGAACACGGAAAAGTTATATTTCTCTCCTGACTTTATTGCAATTCCATCGAAACCCTCATTGACCAGCCCGGCGCCAACTTTATCTATTTTCAGGACGGCATAATGCGGGTTATTGGCGTGAATGGACGAGATGGTATCAATTGTAAAAGTGGCATTACCGCCATTCAATCGCCACGATTTCTCACTGTTCCAGCTTTTATCTTTTCCTTCCTTGTCGCTTAGGGAATATTCAAAACCGCGGTTCTGAACCAGTTCGGCGTAAAGTCCGCCATCGGCAGCATAATTGATGTCTTCGAAAAACACGCCGATCAGCAAATCGCTGATCTTTTTACTCTTTGAGGGCTCGATTGTTATAGTAGCATCCACTGGTTTTAACGAAGCAAAACGAACTGGGTCGGTTTGTGTAGTTTCCGAATGCAACTGGTTTTTATAGGCAGCCAATTGCTGGGTTTTGATCAGATTCTCAACAAAACTCCATGCGACTTTATGCACAGTTCCGGTTTCGGTATTTCCTGAAATAACTACTTTTTTGCGCGGGTTCAACCGATCAGACAATGGCAACTCTTTTGCAGGGCTGTAATTCTTAAAATCGGAGGTTGTTGCGTGGTAGGCCTGTGTTTTTCCATCCACCGTGCTAAGCCATGAAACATTGTATAGCCCTGTGTTTGCCCGATACGAAATTTCAGGTTCCAGACAATAGTTGTTTTCCATGACAATCGGGTACGTCTGCGGCTTCCAATAAACAAGGTCTTTGGATTCGGTATGGGCAAAAGTTCCGGTATAATCGTTCAAACTCCATACGCAATGCCACATTCCGTCCGGTGCCAGAAGCAAAAAGGGAGTGATCATGCGCTTTTCGACACCCCATCGTCCGTAGTCGCAAAACAGAAAGCGCATCTCCGGTCCAATGGATTTCCAGTTTTCCTGATTGGTACTCCAGGCAAAATGCAAGCCGTTTGTGTTCGAATTTTTAGCAGTTGCATAGGAAAATAGAAAGACAGAATCGGGGGCGTTGCTTAAAGAAGTGACAGTCGCCAAAGCGGTTTGTCCAATCAGAAGCGTTGTCAGCATCAGGAGTATAAAAGTTTGTTTCATGTGGTTAAGTTTATAGATTATCTATTGCCAGCAAATATAGGGAAATAGTTTAAAGTGTCAAAGTGACGTTAATTTTATGCTTCCATTTCATTTGGAAAGTAAATAATACAAAAAAACCTTGCCATTTCTAGCAAATGCACATAATCTAAAAAACTTCCAAACGCCTGCGGGTTTATTCATAGATGTCAAATGGAATTGCAAATAAATGAGATGGAGACTATTGTGCTGTGAAGAAAATTAAACCCCCCTTGCTATTGCTGGCAAAGGGGTAAATTAAATTTTCGATCGACTTATATTATCTTCTTGGAATCCAAACTTTCATTTCATTTGCACCCCGGTTATTCCAGACAAAATAAGGAATAGCAGTTATTTTTTGCGACCTGTTGTCCTTTTCCCCAGTTACAGTTGCTTCTCCTGAAATGGTAACCACTCCGCTCAATGTTTCCGGAGAAAAAGTTGTCGATAATTTGGCGGTATCGGCCAAAGCCAGCTTCATCAACTCTGATCCGTTATCGGCGCCTTCGATACAATACACAATTGGGCCACGTTCAATGGCTATTTTGTCTAAATCATCAGTAACTTTCTCATTGGCTTCTACCCGATGGATATTCATTGGTAATGAGTAATTCACTACATCGCCCTGTTTCCATTCCCGCGTAATTACCGCGTATCCGTTTTCCTGTTTGTAAGCAGCGGCTTCACCGTTTACAGTCAGCAAAAACGAAGTAGTATCAGGAGAAACGTATGAATACAAGTCGCTTGGAACCGGCTGATTTTTAACCCAACCCGAGATACGCAGGTGAAGGGCAAACTGACTGGCCTTTTCGGGTGAAACCGAAATCTTCACTTCTCCATCCCACGGATATTGGGTTTCCTGGGCAATGGTTACCGGCAGCTTTTTGTCCAATTGAATAGTTGACGAACTCTGAACAAACAAGTTTACATATAAGCTGTGTGTACCCTGTGCATAAATATATCCGGGAACCGAAGCCAGAAACCGGCACATGTTGGTTGGGCAGCACGAGCAATCGAACCAAGGCTGACGATCGAGTGTTTCGCCACTGTTAAAATGATAATGCATATCGCATTCCAACGGGTTCGGATAGAAAAAGGTTTTCCCGTCGAGGCCAATCCCTGAAATTACACCATTGTACAGACTTCGTTCAAGTACATCGATGTATTTCGAATCGCCATGCAACAGGAACATGCGGTAATTCCAATAGACATTGGCAATGGCAGCGCAGGTTTCGTTGTAGGCCGTCAGGTTGGGCAGTTCATAATTATCGCCAAAAGCTTCGCCCCTATGCAAGGCGCCAATGCCTCCAGTGATATAGAGCTTTTTAGAGACCATGTTTTGCCATATTTTATCTATGGCTGCCAAATATTCGGTATTGCCAGTCAGGGCAGCAACATCGGCCACTCCGGAATACAAATAACCGGCGCGAACAGCATGACCGACAGCTTCATCCTGCTGAATGAGTGGTTTGTGATCTTGCGAATAGGCTTTTTTCGGATCGTTTTCCTTACCACGACTGTCGATAAAAAACTTTGCCAGATCGAGGTATTTTGTCTCCCCCGTAATGCGGTACAGTTTGACCAGTCCCATTTCAACGATTTGATGTCCGGGCGCATCGTTCCGTTTTCCGGGGCCAAAAACCTCAACTAAAAGGTCTGCATTTTTTAGTGCAATGTCCAGAAAGTTGCGTTTCCCTGTTGCCTGAAAATGCGCTGCTGCTGCTTCGAACAAATGTCCGGAGTTATACAATTCATGACTGAGAACCGATTCCAATACCCAGCGTTCATTGCCCGACCATTTGTGCGGATTTGCCAGATCAATTGTACGTGCGGTGTACAAATATCCATCAGGCTCCTGCGCTTTTCCAACAATAGTAATCAAACTATCGACATAACGGTCGAGTTTCGGATCCGGATGAACGCTCATCGAATAGGCTGCACCTTCAATAGTTTTATAAATATCAGTATCATCAAATGGAAATTCAGTATCGAATGCGCCTTCTTTTTTAGCGGCCTTCACAAAACTTTCAACCCTGCCCGTTTCCTCACATTTGGCAAACGATGCCGGAATCGTCACAGTCCGGTTGGTCTCGATTTTTGGCAACCAGAATTGGTCACTGATTTTTACTTCATTAAACGGAATGCCTTGGATTTTGTAATCAGCTTTTTCCGGTTCATTTTTACAAGCCACTAGTCCAGCCAGCAGCAAGAAAGGTGCAAAATAATGTAGTTTCATTTGATTCAGTTTTAACTTAATTTATCTTCAGCTTAACTTCATTTGATATTTACAACTTGAATCACCCCCGGTGAACAGAGGAAATTACCCTTGCTTTTACCGGATGTCCAACAACCGTTGAAAACATCCTTTCAGCAAAGCCTTCCGAGCAATAGCATAAAATGGAGGACTTTACGCCTTTCTCTGGATTGACCATTGGACAAACACAGTAATTTTTGTTTTCGTCAGCTATCAAAACTCCAGCTTCTTTTTGGTAATCAATCTTCCAGCCCCATTCCTGTCCAATAAAATTTCGTCGATTGGTTGCCATGAAATGAAGTTTGAAGATTACAACCTGACCTCTATTTTTTTGCCAGAATACTTAACTGCTTTGGAAGTGGAAGAAACTTCCAATCCAACTCCTGAATTTTCATTCACCAACACAATTTCAAAACTACGGTTTTTCATCATCCCCGGAAATTCGCCTTTCCGATCACTAATGGTAAGGGTTTTCGAAGCATCGTCCCAATTAAAAGTGATGGTTGAAAACTGCCCTTTTTCGTAGTTGTAGTTGTCTTTCTCGTCATCATACAGCACAAATGTTCCATTGGCTCCCGGATAAATACGGATTTCGGTTGGATCTTGCTTTTCGTTGGCATACTGAACCGTTGGTCCCATCGGAATAATTGCTCCGGCTTTAATATATAATGGCATAATGTCCATAGGAGTTGGTCGTTCCACTTCCTGTCCGCCCTGAAGTTTTACGCCCGACCAGAAGTCGTACCATTCAGTTCCAGCCGGTAAGTATGTTTTGCTATTTTTTACCACACTGAAATCGCTGGTTGAACCTTCTTTTTTGTTTTCAGTGTAAAGCGGTTCTGTAACCGGGCTAACCAAAATTGATTTCCCGAATAGGTATTCGTCATTGATATCGAGTGCTTTCCGGTCGCTGGCGAAGTCCATCATCAGGGCGCGCATCATGCTCGAAGCGTTGGTTGTTACGTCCCACGATGTGGAATAGATGTATGGCAACAAACGATAGCGCAGGTTGATATACTTTTCGATGGTGTTGTATTCCCAGCCCCCTTTTTCGCCAAAATTCCAGATTTCGCGCGGCGTATCGGTTCCGTGCGAGCGCATCATTGGAGTAAATGCACCAAACTGTAACCAACGGACATACAATTCCCTGTATGCCACGTTTTGCACACCACCACGATAATTCCACACAAAGAACCCGCCAATATCGCCGTTCCAGTATGGAATACCGGATAACGAGAAGTTGAGTCCTCCTGAAATCTGGTTCCGTAGTACATTCCATTCCGAAACCACATCGCCGCTCCACGAGTTGGCCCCATAGCGCTGTTGCCCGGCAAAAGCCGAACGGGTAAGGATGAAAACACGTTTGTCGGCAGAGGTTTGGCGTTGGTGATCGGATACCCCGCCCACTGCCATCAAAGGATAAGCATTGCGCACTTTGCGGAACGACCCCAGGTAAGTTTTGTTGTCGAAATCTTCTTCTTTCACTTCCAGATGATCGGGTTCGGTCGAATCGAGCCACCAGCCATCCATACCCAACGAGAAGATTTCTTTGTTCATGAAATCCCAGTAAATATCGCGGGCTTCGGGGTTATAAACATCATAGGGTTTTACTCCTGAAGGTTTAACATCGGCCGGTTGTGGCCAATCGTTGCTATTGGTAGGAGGCCATGTTTTAAAATTCAGCAACATTCCTTTTTTGTCCATGATTTCGAACTGTTTGGTTTTTGGACCAAACGATTCCCAGCACGAAATGATGATGTGCGCATTCATGTTGTGCACATCGTCGATCATTTTCTTTGGATCGGGGAAGGCAGGGTTCAGGAATTCCATCCCGTTCCAGTGGTCGTTATCGCCCCAGTATTGCCAATCCTGAATGATTCCATCGAGCGGCACACCTATTTCTCGGTATTTTTTTACAACCCCAACAGTTTCGTCCTGACTTTTATACCGCTCTTTGCTCTGCCAGTATCCAAAAGTCCAGTAAGGAAACATAGGCGCCTGCCCGGTCAGATTGCGCATGTTGGCAATTACTCCGTCGGCATTGCCACCGTACATGAAATAGTAATCGGCACAATCGCCAACTTGCGATTCGAAGGACGTTTCCTGCAAATTATCCACAAAAGTGGTTGGTGAATAGTTATCCCAGAAAAGGCCATACCCTTTCACCGACTGAAAAAACGGGATGCAAATCTGCATATTATCCTGGCGCAGGAACAACTTCTGCATACGTTGGTTCATCGTTCCTTTTTGGTGTTGACCCAGGCCATAAATGGCTTCATCCTTGTTGAGTAAAAATGCCTGCCGAACGATGTATGTGTCGTCGTCAACATCCTTGGTAGCAGTAAATTGCACACCATAATCCTTTTCAGTGAAAAGCATGTTTCCCTTTGTATTGCGGAAAGTTATTTTTCCGGTTTCGAGGTTTAAATCAACGGCTAAAGCTGAACTGCTTAAAGTCACAACTTGTCCATTTTGACTGGTTGTTACATCCGTTTTTTCGGGAGCTTTAATCACCGAAAGGCTTTGTTTATTCACTTTTTCTCCTTCAGGAAATTTAAAAACACGAACGATTTCAGGAGAATAAAACTGGATTTCGGTTGTGACAGAGTTTGCGGTTGTTTGTACTCCCCAATTGGTTTTCTGGTAGCTCTGCGACCATGCATTCGAGGCAAGGAATAGCAATACCAGAATGAGCAAAAGATTGTTCTTTTTCATTATTGTGATTTTTGATTTGTTTTGAATCTTGTATTAAAAGTAAGGTTCATCTATTTTCGACAACAGATGAACCTTACATGCCTATACAAAACGCTTGATCAATTAATAACCAGGATTTTGCGTCAGATTAGAATTCGTCAATAAAGCTTTATTTGGAATTGGATAAAGAGTCCGGTTGCTACTACTTGGGTTATGTGAAAACCATGATTTGGTAGTGAACACTCCAAAACGAATCATATCCTGACGACGACGTCCTTCCTGACAGAATTCCCATCCCAATTCATCCAGGAATCTTCCATATTTAATATCAGCTCCACCTTCATGAGTAGTTTCATAAGTATCGCGACGACCATAATCATAAACACTACCTGCGACTAATTCAGCATCTGTTACGGCGGCTTTGGATGGATTTAACT
>DAITNH010000256.1:0-8188 GCA_036834745.1 Prolixibacteraceae bacterium | reverse complement strand
GATGAGTATTATTGCGTTGATCATGATTATTTCCTCCTGAATTAATGTATTAAAAATGGAACTAAAGTTACGATTTATTATTACTCCACCTTCACCCGTATTCCTTCTGAATGTGCCGCGAATTCAGGCGCATACATACATTGCACCGAAGTAATTCCGTTCGATAATTCACCTTTTTGTGTGGCAACGAGCTTGTATTCGAATACATAAGTTCCTTTCGGTAACCAGGAAATAAAGAAGTTGGTCGAGGCATCGAGAGTTGATTCGTAATAACCCAATCCATCTTGCCAGCGGTATCCTGAAAGTACATTGACAGGTTCGAAAGCCGACGCCCGCATATCCTTCAGATGAATGTATTCCATATCGCGATCTGACCGAAGTTCAACGCGAACGACAATTTTTTCGCCGACTTTAATTGAAGAACTCTCAGTAATTGGTTCAATCACCGGTCCGGTTGGTGTATTTACTTCCCGGAAAAGTTTTTTGTTCAGACTAAGTGGTGTTTGTGCCGGAGTGATTTTGTCTAATTGTTCGAAATACTGCCAGTACATAGCTCCCCATGCAACTGTCGGATTTGGATTATTAACTGTTACTTTTCCCATTTCAGGCTGAATGGCTGAAGCTTCCCAACTGGTTTTGAAATAGCCTGTTCCGGCTTCTGGTTTTGAGCCATCCTGTTTGTACGGATCAACTTTTTCGTTGCCCAAGGTGATTTCAACCTGCTTGTCGGAAACAAGCAGTGAAGTTCCGCGCAATAATAATGCATAAACCGCTTCAGTAGTGGCTTTGGTGGTTTTCCAATCCTGAGTCTGTTTTTGTTTCAGTAACCATATTTTCATTTCCTCCACCGATTTCTGATCATTGCTGACTTCGTCGAAAGCTTCGATTAAAAGCGCCTGGGTTTCTACCGGTGCCTGATGCCACAACCAACCCCGCTGCTCATTCCGCCAATACATTCCCAATTCCTCATTGTGCAAAGCGGTTTCTTTCAGCGATCGCATAATCAGCGAAGCTGTTTTGTCTTCGCCGAAACGATTCAGATACAAAGCCATCATCGCTTTCATGTAGTTATTCTGCGACTTCCAGTATTTTACCGATTGGGCTTTGTAATAGTCAAGCATCTCGCTGTACTCCTTGCCAATCGGGAATTCAGTATTGAAATAAGTCCGGGCATACAAATATTGGATATCACCATATCCCAAATGATTGTTTTTCAGGTAGTCTTTGTCATCCTTTTTGATCTTCTCAAATTCGATTTTCAAAGTTTCATCAAGGTAGTCAATGGCTTTTTTCAGCATCCCGCTGATTTCACCGTTTTCAAGCGGATTCAAAACCTTCAGGGAGTATAAATGACCAAGGCCGGTTACAATGTGTTGGGTGATGTAACGGCTTTCGGGCATTCCGGCGAACCAGGGCCAGCCGCCATTTGGATTCTGCATGTCGCGCAGTTTTTTCATGGCCGAAGATTGTTCCGAAGCCATCCGGTTCAGGTCGAAAAGCAAACCGATGCGCTGTTTGCGTTCACTTTCGCTGATTGCCTGGCGCACCCATGGACTTTCCTGAAGTAGCACCGATTTCAATTCCTGATTCTTTTCGAGGTTCGATTTCAGCGCATCCGGAGAAATGTCTTTCCAGGTTTCGAACACGCGTTTGATTTTCGGATCGCTGTTGGCAATGTGTGTTGCCAGGCTGTTGGCGTAATACCGGCTGAAAAGCTGTTCGGCACAATCGTACGGATATTCCATCAGGTAAGGCAATGCCTGCACGGCATACCAGACCGGGTTCGAAGTATATTCGAGCGAAAGCCTGTAATTTCGCAGCGTTGAGCCAGCTTTTCCGGAAGTGATGAGTTTATTGAAATTGAATTTCTTCTGCTGCATCCCGTTCACCGGCAGCGGCATCGATTCGGTGACCAGCATCCGGTTGGTCAAAACAGGAATGGCTGCTTCTTCGCCATCGCTGAAAGTTCCTGAACTTGCAGTAATGCGGTAAACCACCGCTTGCAAACCTTCAGGAATACTGATTTTCCAGCTTACCGGCGAACTGATTCCTTTATTGACTGTGAACGGAATACTTGCCTGTTTCAAGCCCAATAGGTCGTCGATTGGTTTCATGGTCAGCGCGTCGAAGAAATGCAATTCGGCAGTTCCGGAAAGGTCGCGATCGCTGATGTTCGAGATTTTAGCCGCGAATTCCATCGTATCGCCTTCGCGCATAAAACGTGGTGAGTTGGTGAAGATCATCAAGTCTTTTTGCGTAACCAGTGTTTTCTCTATCTGTCCGTATTTCAGATCTTTGGTGTGTGCCAAACCCATTATTTTCCAGCGGGTAAGGGCTTCCGGCGCTTTGAATTTCAGCACAATTTCACCGTTTTCGTTGGTAGCCAGTTGCGGAAAGAAAAAGGCTGTTTCGTTCAGGTTTTTGCGAATTTGGATAGCCTGCGGTTCCGCAGGTTTTTGCACCGGTAGGTTTTCTGCAATAGATACAGCCCCTGTCACAGAACTCATTAACTCCATTTTTGCATCGCTAATTGCAAAATCATCGGAAATTTCCATCTGATTTGCGACTGCACTTACTCCCCTTATCATGATACTCCCGCTCTTCATCATTCGTATCCCACCTCCTGAATGTCCATTGTCAAATCCAAACCAGCTCAACTGGTCGTACTCGCGTGATACCGATGGGAAAAGTATTTCAGGATAATTAAACGGATCGCCGGTTTTGATTCCGAAACATTGATTGT
The DNA here is from genome assembly GCA_036834745.1 of Prolixibacteraceae bacterium. Classification (GTDB taxonomy): domain Bacteria; phylum Bacteroidota; class Bacteroidia; order Bacteroidales; family Prolixibacteraceae; genus Aquipluma. The sequence goes on along the minus strand of DAITNH010000256.1, from coordinate 5,445 downwards.
CGGTCCATGGCCGTGATCCGTAATAGGCGTTGAAAATATTAAACGGCCAGTCGTGCGGAACAAACGCGTCGAGCGAAGCATCGTACATTCCGGCAAGCATTTCGGCAACGGCCTTTTCGCCTTTGTTGTCGCGCAGGGTAATCTGCCATTCTTCTTCTTGTCCGGGCAACAACTTGTTCCTGAAAGTCGCGAATTGAATATCCAGTTTTTTGTTGGTGTACGGAACAGTTATCTGCGCGCTTTTAATGAATGAACGGTTGTTTTTCACCATCACCAGATTGATGGAGAAATTACCCCGGTACTCTTCTTTCACCGGAATATCAATTAGCTTCTGTTCATTGTTCAGGTTGAGAATTACATGACTTAAAACCTTGTCCTTCAGAACAATTTCATAGATAATATTCGCTTTTTTTAGTGGTGTGGAAATGAGAAACTGAACATTCTGCCCCGGTTCTGCGGTTGGAGTTAACAGGGTAAATGTAAAAGGAAAAACAGCTTCGGTTTTGACGGATTTCGGCTGAAATGCTTTGAAATATTTTTGATACAAAACCTCTTCTCCGAAAGCATCTTTGGTCTTAATTTCAATCACATACATGCCAGGTTGTATCCCATTTTCAGGCCTGAAAAGAGAATCGGCCGGTGTGCTGAAGTTGGCTGAAAATACAGTACTTTCTTTTGCCCAGGTAGTTACATCGTCTTCGTCGTTATAGACTTCGCCCGGAAATTCTTTTTCGAACTCCTTTTTTGTCATCGCGAATTTATCCGGACGTTCCCATTTGCGGGAATACAGCGCCTGATTCGGCTTCCTGAGTTTTGAAATTGAAATGTTTCCTGAAGCGGCTTCTTTTTCGCCATTCAGGTTGGTTGTGGAAAGTGAAAACTGAAAGCCCTTTTCAAGGTTGACATCATCTGCCAGGTCAGTTTTCACAAGCAATGCCTGGTATCCAACCGAAACAGCGGTTTCTGTACTGTGACTTTCGCCATTGATGTCGGTTACATCAGCATAGACGGTGTATGAAAATACCGGATTGCTTTTGCGGTCAAGCGAAAGATCGGGAATTGCCTTGAAGGTAACTGCAAATGATCCATCGCTACCCGTAATCGTTTCACCATTGGTAATTTCCATTTCAGATGATCTTGGCATCCCGCGCCAGTTCCACCAGTAGTAAGGGAAATGAGTCCGCCGAACCACCCTGTAATTCACTTTGGCATCGGAAACCGTACTTCCGGCGTACGCCATTGCTTTTCCTTTGGCTGTGACCATTTCACCCAGTTTATAAGATCCTTTTACAGGTTCGAAGGTGACTTCAAATTTGGGTCGCTTGTATTCTTCAACGCGCACTAAAACGTTTCCGGTGTTATTTCGAATGTACATGTCTCCCGTTAATGCACCCTGTGGAGCAACGAAGCTTCCGGCGAATGAACCAAATTCGTTGGTTGTTAGGTTTAGCTTCGAAACAACCTGTCCGTTTGCATCATAGAAAGTGACTTCGGTTTTGAACTGCGTCTTTATCTTTACATCTTCACCTTTTCGTTCCAGCACAATTCCTTTGAAATAGATAGATTGTCCTGGGCGATAGATAGCGCGGTCGGTAAAAAAATGAGTCTGAATATAAGACTGGGGGAAATTAGCTGAATAGAAATTTAATGAGAAATTTTTTTCTGTAAATAACTGATCATCCTTCGAACTAAAGGCCAGATAGAAATTACCGTGATGGTCATCGCTGAAATCTGATGGAATAATCACCTTCCCTGTCTGATCACTTACAAAAACGTCACCGGCTTTTGTTTCATATTCACTTGTAGTAGAGTTATAATCGTTGAAAAAGAATTGTGTTTTTATACCTGAAAGAGGGTGTCCTGATTCACGATGCAGAATACTAATTTCAATGGTTCCGTTGTTAATTGAACGACAAAGGTAACTCATGTTGCTTTGCCAGAATCCGTTTGAAGTCATTGCTGCTGATCTGGGTGGAAATTTAGAATTACTGCTTGCCAGGAGAATATAAAAGCCATTGGGCATGGCCGGTATTTTCAGTTCGGCGGAATGATTCCGGTAATCGCCATCATCGGGAAGTACTTGCTCCCAGCTCATATCAGGCTTCATAGTTCGGTATTGTTCGAGGCGAGCTTCCGAATTATTCCACCGATATTTACTGTCGTCCACTGGATCAATTTTCAATAGACGGAAGTAAACTTTGGAAACGTTTTTGTAATTTACCAGTGCCAGCGAAGGTTTCCCGATGATGGTGGCATAACTGGTCGTGATTGACAAGGACGGTTGTTGGATGCTTTCGATCAGCGAGCCGCAATTTTTAGCGCCAAAACTTTCCGGGAAACGTTTGATGGCTGCCTGACAAATTTCAAACGCTCGTTTTTTATCCCACTTATTTTTTTCTGAAACGACCTGATTGGACGTTGATTCACCTTTAAAAGGAATCACTTCCTGCTCATCGTCGATGTTCAGTTGAACTGCAATTTGATAGGAAACTTCGGTGGATGATGGATGATTCAGGGATTTGCTTTCCAACAGATACAAAGCGGCAAGGTAAAGACTGTCCTTTTCAAGAAGGGTACTTTTTTGGTGAACAAACGAAAGTCGTTCCAGATCAGCATCAATCAGTGCAGTTGGATCTTTGTCTTTCAGATGAAGATTAACGGCTTCCTGGTAAAGTTTCAATGCCTGAAATTCAAACGAAAAAGTATCAGGAGAGCTAATTTTCAGTGCGGTAAATTCGGCGGAAGAGCCAAAGTAACTGGTATTATCCATTAAAAAAGTAGTTGCTGGCTTTGTCAGACCGGCATCTGACGATGAATAAAAGTCGATGGCCCGGTGCGCCAGCAAATCAAATAATGTTGGCCTGAATTTCTCCGAATCGTCTTGTTTGATAAGTATTTCGGAGTAGGAGCGTAATGCGGTATTTTTGAGCAAATCTTTATCCGACAGCGATGCTGCATAGTTTTCCATGCAGGCTGAAACCAGTTTTTTCAAATCCCAGGTTTTGATGTCGTCCGGCAAAAAGTTGGACGTTTCGCTGCGTTCGTGAACCTTCCAGCGGTTGTTCTGGTAATACCGCCAGTAGAGTTCTGCCACAATAGAATGCAGTATTTGTTTCACCGGAGACTTTGCCGATTGAATTTCAAGTTGAGTCCGTTCGATGCTATTTTCAATATAATCTTCCTGAAAATCGGCTTCCAGCATCATCCGGAACAACGATGCTTTTACAAACTGGTCGGCCTGGTTGGAGGCTTTGGTTTGATCATAGATGCGATTCACGATATTGAGTGCTGACTGCGATTGTCCAAGGTTGGAAAGTGAGTCAACCTGCTGCCATTCCTTCGTGAATGGGTTTTGCGACATGGAAATGATACTCAGTAAAAGGAAGGTGATGCTGAAGATTGTTTTCATATTGATAGCTTGAAGTAAATCGAACGTGAAATTAGCAATAAAAGCTGGGCTTGTATTTATATTTCGATTTGGCTGGAATATCAATTATGATGCCATTATACCAATAATTTCATTAGGAATTACCCAGTATGATAAATTAAAAAACAAAACGAATAACTTTGATTGAATGCAGTCGGGGGTTTAGCCCAGTATGGGCGAAATATTGGTAGCCCGGGGCAAAGCGACGAAGGAGTGTCGCCCCGGGAATGAAAGAATCAAAGAAAATCGTCCGCGAAAAAAAATTTTTCAAGACAAAATTCTTTTTCGGACGGAATTGAAATCGTTCAAAATTGCAGTTAAATGGGAGAAACCTAAATCGGCAGTAAAATCAAAATTTTAATGGCTGTCAATTCCTTCAATCATGTAAATCGAATGTTCGATGGTGGGTAGAATCTCTTTGCAATATTCGGTTACAGCTTTTACACTTCCGGGCAGGCAGTAAATCAAGGTTTTTCCTGAAACTCCGGCAATTCCCCGACTCAAAAGTGCGGCCGGTTTTTCCATGCCGTATTTGACACGGATCAGTTCCATGATTCCCGGAATTTCCTTGTCAAGTAGCGGGCGAACGGTTTCAGGAGTGAAATCCCTTGGTCCGATTCCGGTTCCTCCTGTAGTGAAAATAACATCAACTTGCTGCGAGATAGCAGATTTAATTCGTTGCGTTAGTTGCTCCTGATCATCAGGAATCAGATGACCGGTGAATTCGGTTGGACGGTTGATTCCAGTAAAAAATGTTTCGGCCAGGAGTTTGATTTGAGGGCCACTTTTATCGGCATATTCACCAGCGCTTGCCCGGTCGCTCAGGGTGATGATGTGGATGTTGATTACTTTTCGAAGATAGTCCAGACTGTCGCCAGCTTTCAAATTTCCGCTTCTGATAACACGGGCAAAAATTCCTTCTTTGGGCATCACACAATTGCCAATTTCGCGGAAAATAGAACAGTTGTCGCCGTGGCATTTTTTGCCAATTTGGGTGACTTCTAGTTCAATATCTTCATTCATGAACCGGTCGAGCGGTTTGCATTCGTGCAGCAGAAGTCCTTCCGTGGTAATGTTTTCGGCAAATTCTCCGAATTTGATTTTCCGGCCAGCTTCGGTTTCGAATTTGGCGATGCTTTCGGCCGCTAGCAAACTTACCTGCCGGTGCCATTTTCCCGAATGAGCATCACTGACGACGCCGATTTCACTCAATTGGATCGAATCAACAGGTTTTTTTACTGTTCCTTTCTTTTCTGAAGTATTGACTGATAGAACTTTGATCTTCATCTTTTTTGATTTTTATTAACTGGCAAATGGGATTGAGCATTGAGCCATTGCGCCGAAAAATCGTTTTTGCTTTTTTACAATTATAGCGCGGCGCCAGAACCTCAATTTCTCTATTTCCCCCGGCTTGAAAGCCGTGGCTACAAATATGTCGCACCTAAAGGCGCTAATAACAGCTGCATCCAGCGTATTCAAATGCTTTCAATGACTATTTTTTTGTTTTGCTTACAAGACGAATGTCTTCCATCACCATTTCCTTGTCAACAGCTTTACACATGTCGTAAACGGTTAGCAGCGCCACATTCACTCCCGTGAGCGCTTCCATTTCAACGCCGGTTTTGCCAAAACAAAGCGTTGTACATTCGGCCACTACTCCATTTTCCTGAAGGGTGCATTTTACATCTATTTTCCATAGTTGCAGCGGGTGACAAAGCGGAATCAATTCGCCGGTTCTTTTGGCTCCCTGTATTCCTGCAATTTCAGCGACTGTCAAAACATCGCCTTTTTTCATCTGGTTTTGGCGAATTAATTCAACAGTTTCAGGATTTAGCCGGATAAAACCTCTGGCAACTGCTTCCCTTTCCTGATCAGGCTTCTGGCTGACATCAACCATTTTGGCCTTTCCTTTTTCGTCGGTATGTGATAACTTTTTCATCCTCCTATATTATAAAATTCTCCCGATTGGTTGTAAGTTCCGCTTCGGGGTTTGTTTCCAATTGTCAGGTTCAAGGCTT
>DAITNH010000255.1:0-8239 GCA_036834745.1 Prolixibacteraceae bacterium | reverse complement strand
TTTACGCACATGCTGACCGAACGCGAACACATAGGGATTTTTGGCAAAATGAATTCAGGTAAAAGTAGCCTGATGAATTTATTGACACAACAAGAAACATCCATTACCGATTCAACTCCCGGCACTACCGCCGATGTAAAAATTGCCCTTCAGGAAATTCATGGTTTGGGGCCTGTGAAGCTTTTCGATACGGCTGGCCTGGATGAAGGAACGCTACTTGGTGCAAAAAAAAGGGAGAAGGTGATGAATGTGCTGAAGGAATGTGACCTCGTTTTACTGGTCATCGACCCGTCAACCAAAGTTTTTTATTCTGAAAACCAAATTATTGAGGCAGCGCGTGAGCTTGACAAGCAGATACTGATTATTTATAACCAGTTTGAAATAACCGGCGAAAGGTTCTTCGCTGAAATTGAAACACAAATTCCTCTGCTTAAGTTTATTCCTTCTATTACGTTATCGGCAATAGACGCTTCGTTCCGACAGTCGCTCCTGAACTTTATTATCAACAACTATGATCCTAAGTTTCAGAAAACGGACTTACTGCCTTTCGTTGAAAAGGATCAGTTTTACATTCTGAATATTCCCATGGATGAAGAGACCCCACCGGGACGATATTTAAGACCACAGGCAATGGCTGAGGAATATGTTACACGAAACTGGGCATTTCCGGTGTCGTACCGTATGAACTTAGGAGTAGCCCGGAGCGAAAACCCGCAGCCCGAAAAAGATCGTTTCGATTCGTTTTTAAATAGCCTGGGTCGAAGGCCAAAAGCCATTATTACCGACTCGCAGGCCATGGATATCATGGCAAAATGGACGCCACCGGATATCATGCTGACCACCTTTTCGATCATGATGATCAATTTTATGAGCAAGGGCAGGATCGCTGAATTTTATGAAGGCATTAAAGCCCTCGATAACCTGCAACCCGGCGACAAGGTTCTGATTGCCGAAGCATGCAACCATTCGCGGATCAACGAAGATATCGGGACCGTACAAATTCCTCGAAAGATTAACCAAACGTTTCCGGGTGTAATCATCGATCATAATTTTGGCAGGGAATTTCAGGCTAACAGCGAATTGGGCAACTACAAACTGATTATCCATTGCGGTGGCTGCATGATCAGTCACCAAAAATTACAGGCCCGCCTGCGCGATTTGCGCCATGCCGGTGTTCCCGTAACCAACTACGGGGTTTTCCTTTCTTGGATGCAGGGACAGGCAGCGCTGGAGCGGGTGATGGAACCGTGGAGAAAAGACTAATTTTCGCTTGCCTTTGGCTATAATTTGGTTATCAGTCAGGATTTTTTGATGAAGAGGTTTTGAATTCTGGGAAGTAATTAAATATAGATGTCGGCTTGTATTTACTGAGCCGACATCTATAAAAAACTTATAGTTACAGATTCAAATCTATTACTAATTTACCTTTTCAATTTCCTCTTTAAGCATATTTTCAATCTCATTCAATGAAGTTGAATTAAAGACCAATTGGTTGTTTATCATTATAGTGGGCGTGCCATAAATGCCCGCTGATTCCAATTTTAATAGATTGTCCATAATCTTTTCAGAAAGGGCCTTGTCTTGAAAATCATTGCCAAAAGTATTCATATTCAATTCCAGATTTTTAGCTATCCGGAACAATGCAACTGAATCCGGAATTTGCTTCGCATTAAATATTGAATCATGCATCTCCCAGAATTTCCCTTGATTAGATGCACATTCAGAGGCAATTGCCGAATTGGAAACGTATGATGAATAATGGGTAAAACCAAAACGTACTTTGCCTTTATATTCCGAATAGAGCTTTTCAAAAAACGCATTGTGTTCCCTGCACATGTGACAATCAAAATCAGATATTACCAAAAATGTAACAGCAGAGTTTAAATTGCCTTTGTAATGAACGACCAGATTATCCAGTTTTATAGTAGGCGATTTTGGTGGTTTTAGTGAAATTGTAATCTGATGCGTTTTCTTTAATGAATCAATATATTGATTCAGAAGGTATTCTTTGAATTTTACCACTAGTAAGTCATGCCCTCTTGTTGATTTTATATCATGGAAAACAAGGGTTTCTCTTAATTCAGAAACTTTACCCGGATAATTAGTTTTACCGGAAAATATCTTTAGATTAGCTTCCGTAATTCTGTTTTTGAAAAGTGAATTCTTCAATTCTTCAACTGTAATATTAAATTTATTAGCCTCCAACTGTAATATTTTATCTTTAATAACTTGCTCAAGGGTAACTTTCCGAATAAGATAAATTCGGCTTAATTCATCATACAATTCTTGTTTTACCAAATTATCAATTGAATCAATTAAAATAGGAATAGAGTCAATTGACGCTATAATATTCTGTGAGACATCTTGAATCTGATTCTTATGGTATGAGTTACATGCAAATAAGAAAAGTGTTGTAATGAATAAAATTTGAGTTGGTATTTTCATTAAAATAATTATTAGAAGTCAAATAAAATTATTTGTTTGATTCAATAAAATTGAATAGTGGTAGAATAGAAACCTCCATTCTACCCACTATTTTATGCGGTTAAATTAATTTTCGAATATTAATCAAAATGCATCCATGTAAAGTTAAACTTAGTACTACTAATATCATTAGCCATAATATTTGTTACGCAAGTAGTATTTGGCACATTAATTATTTGAGTAAGATAATTTGCATTGCCAGAATCTTCATCATCGCTAGTAATAGAGCCATAATTTAGAATATTTGAAGGATAAGTATAGGATTGAGGCTTAGCAAGAAGACCGAAATCGTGTAAATATATACCAGCATATCCCAACCCATACTGAAAACAATCAGTTTCAATAGTACCATTATTAGGATAGAACTGAAAAGCTAATGTTGTATTGGCATTAAAGTAATTATTACCATATGCTCCGGAAATTGTAGTTCCATTAAGCGTAACTTTGTTTTTGTTATTACTATCCTCATTATCAATATATCTGGTAAATCCATTTACACCAGATGGAAGAGGGTTACCGCTTATATCCAAAACAGCATAATCAAAATGACAACGTGTAAAATTGTATTGACTAACGACACAAAAGACTAAATTAACATTGCCATTTGTATCTATACTGTTATTACCTATCCATCCAGAGCCACTCGTATTCCAATTGCCATCTTCACAATCCATGAAAATATTTAATTCCTGATATGAACCGCACGATCCATTTTTTAAAACTCCAACCCATCCTGATCCTGATTTTAGGTAGGTAGTTTGTTTCGAAAAGCTTTTTTCAAGCTCCCGGCGTATACTTTCTCTGTATTTTTCATCAGCAGTTGTCTCTACTTTTTGAATACCTGAAGTTATCTTATTTTCAAGTTTAATAGCCCCTTCCTTATAAGTTGTTTCAATTTTCTTGATTTCGTTGGATAACGAATTGTTAGTTGGGTCATTTCCGTCTTTTTCACAACTTAAAAGAAAAACTAACGAAAACGCCATCGCGATTTTAATTCCATTTTTAAAAATATTCATACTTTTAGATTTTAATATTTATACCTATGAGCTTGATCTTTTGTCGCCAAGAATGATGAGATTCTTGCTGGATGCTCTATTCATTTAAGGCTGCAAATATGATCAGGCTCATTTTTTTGTTTTTTTTGCCCTTACTTATTTATCCAGAAAGTACTCTTTGACAGGCAAGGCAAATTTCTCCGGTTAAATCTGGATCAAAATAATTTGTTTGATTAGTTCATAGGCTTGATGATTTAGTTTGAAACTATTGGTATTTTAATTCTTTTCTCTGAAACTGCCGAAGCCCTGAACAATCCCAAACCCCCATTACTGATATTACCCTGAGGGGATGTCGGTGTAGGCTTATAAGCTCCACCATCATTTTTAAACTGTTCCAGTAAAGTTTTGTAGTAATTATAGCCTTCTTTGGTTAAAGAACTTAGCGCAGCATATATTGAATCGCCTTCCTGAAAAATTCGATATGTTATACCCCTAGGATTGGTACCCAAGTTGATATTTAGATTACTTACATAAGGATTCATGTGGATATCCGAGAAAATAGAATATTGCCAGATAGCAGAATTTACAACTAAATATGGAGAAAACTCATTCTTTAATTGGACGAGATAATAATTTTCTATACCCTGTGGTTCTTTAAAATTTATTAATGGAATATAGTACTGGGTTCCGTCTTTTTCGGCAGTTTTCATTGAATATCGAAGCGAATCAATCTCAGGTACAGGAGGCATATAAGCAGTAGCATTAAATTCTTTTTCCCAAACCTTTATTTTTAAGAAGTAGGTATGGTTAGCAATCCCTTTTAATTTGGAAGTTTTGTAGTACCCATGAAACCATTTATCTCTTGAATCAGAATTGTCATTTGCCTGAATAAATTTAAGAGTATCAATCTGGCCGGAGTCGTCCGAAATAACTACACTAGCATCCTTAACCAATTCTGCATTGTTGAAATAACTTTGATCTGGGGTGGCAAATGCCCCAATCTTGCTTTTTGTTAAAAGAATGTAATATGGGCCAGGTTTATTTGTAATCCAACCTTCAACGACCAAACGAGGGTCCGCATTTTGAAGTTTAAGGTCGAAATCTTCAACACAACCGGCAAAAATAAATAGGAGTATTATAAATATAACTAACTGTTTCATAGCTAAAATTTGAAATTGAATGTGACAAAAGGAGTAATACCATACAGGTACATTTTGTAAGCCCTGGATGAATAGATCTTCCTATCATCTTGTTTTATAAACAGTGCAAAAATATTCTTCTTATCATACACATTGTAGATTCCGAAATTCCATTCGGTTTTCCATTTGCGGTGTTCATTTTTTCGGCTATGGTAATTAAACGATAAGTCTAAACGGTGGTAAGATGGAAGTTTATAGTCATTGCGGCCGGTGTAATAGTTAAATGCAGCCCCGTAATAATTAAACGTTCCTTCGGGGATGGTTGCAAATCCTCCGGAAGAGAACTTAAAAATGGAGGATACACTCCAGGGCTCCGATAATTTATAATTCAAAAGTAATGACAGGTAGTGACGTTTGTCATAGGTTGCAGGGTAGGACTGATCATTGTTTATCCCATCAATTTGCCTGGTGGTTTTCGACAAGGTGTAACTCAGCCAGCCTGTCGTTCTGCCAACTTTTTTCTCCAGGTAGAATTCCAGTCCGTAGGATTGCCCATCGCCCGACAAGACCTGGGTTTCCACATGCGGGTTTAGAAACAAATCGGCATTGTCGCGGTAATCAATTACATGGTGCATCTTCCGGAAATAGGCTTCTGTAGAAAATTCGTACTGATTTTGGGCAAACAACCGGTAATAACCAATGGCAATTTGATTGGCCGATTGTGGTTTTATGGATGTGCTGGCCGGAACCCAAACATCTGAGGGAAGTCCAACCGAAGAATTGCCGATCAGATGCTGAAACTGAACTGTTTTGGAATAGGATATTTTAACCGAACTGTTTCCGTTTAGTTGGTATCTCAGTGAGAAACGGGGTTCCAGACTGTGATAAAATTTCACCAGTTCGCCGCTTGAATAATTCACCGAATCAGTCATTTCCATTTCAGGAGAGTAGGTGTAAACGGTACTTTCGCCCAGCAGAAAAAAGGCAGAATACCTCAATCCATAATCGATTCCAATTTTGTTGCTTATTTTATGCTCGTTGTTCAGGTATGCCGTACTGATGATTGCCCTTTGCCTGTCGAGGGTAAAAGGTTTGGTAATGGAGGTTTCGTCTCTTGGTTCAACTTTTCCGGGAAAATAGTGATGGTTCTCGGCCGAAACACCAAACTTAATGTGGTTATTCGGGTTCAGAAAATAGTCGAAATCCGTTTTTATATCCATTTCCTGCAAGTTGGCCGACCACTTAAAATGCCTTGCATCGTCTTTTAAAATGTAGGAGTAATCGTATTTGCTGAAAATGAACATGGTATTTGCAAAAAGCCTTGAGTTAAAAATATGGTTCCAGCGTGCTGTTCCGGTAATATTTCCCCAATCCATGCTGCTGTTATCGTCGATGGCGTAATAGAAAAAATGATCGGAACCGGTATATGCCGAAAGGAACAAGTGGTTTTTATCATTTACCTTGTAGTTTACTTTCGCATTCAAATCGTAAAAGCTGATTTCATTGCTGGCATTAAAATCCCTTAGCCCACCAATCCTCAGGCTTTGCCCAAGCAATCCTGCCCCATTGGCCGTTAACCCTGCATAGCTGTAACGGCCCGAAATGATGAATGAAGCTTTGTCTTTTGCAATGGGCCCCTCAAACGTTAACCGGTTCGCAATTAACCCAATTCCACCGCTGGCGCTGAGTTGTTTGTTATTTCCTTCCTTCATGTGTATATCAACAATTGAAGACAACCTTCCTCCATACTGTGCCGGAAAAGATGCCTTGTAAACCTTCACGCTTTTAATGGCATCGGAATTGAAAACCGAGAAAAACCCCAGTGCATGTGAGGGATTGTAAACAGGTGCATCGTCCAGTAAAAACAAATTCTGGTCAAACGAACCGCCACGAATGGATAAATTGGTGGTTCCTTCATTTGTAGCCTGTATGCCAGGCAAAAGTTGCAGACTTTTCATCAGGTCTGATTCACCCATAACCGCGGGCATTTGTTTGATGGCCGAAATGCTTAATGACTGGCTACTCATCTCATTGTTAACTATCCGGTTGTTTCTTGTTGCCCTTACCACCACCTCTTCCAGTCTGGACTCCTTCATCTCCAGTTCAATGTTGAGATTGGTTTCGCCGTGAAGTTCGGTCTCCATAGTAAACAGTTGATATCCAATGTACGAGCATTCAATTCTATGCTTTCCATGAGGTATTGTTAATGAATAAAAACCGTAGTTATTTGAGGCAGTTCCAATGCTTCGGTCTTCAATTGAAATCGTAGCTCCAATCAAGCTTTCTCCGGTGGTTTTATCCCTGATAATACCAAACAGGGTATGCTTTTGTGCAGACAATTCGACAAATAGGATGGAAAAAAAAATAGTCAATAGTACTTTCATCTGTTTATAATTTGTTTTTTAATGGTCAGATGCCCGCCTGACAAGCCTTTTGGCTGGCAGGGAACTCACCATCAATAATCATCCCCCTGTGTACCGATTAATCGGGATGGCTCGTTTCATGTTTTGCAATAATTTCTTTAAGAAGATGTTTTTATCTGATATTTTAAAGGCAAATATAGGGCAACCATTATGAAAATAAAAAATAAATCTACCCCCCCCATTTTACATATTCGTATCTGGTTGTTGTTTAGTAAGTTATGTAAACATATTTCATAACATGCGAAAAATGATGAAAATAACTCAAAAGTGAGGGTTACCTTTTGTCTTGTTTCGGAATTAACATTGGCTTAAGTTATATTCAAAGGTAGAACCTCCAGAGTTTATCTTTCCATTCATCGCCCGAATATTCAATACCGATTCGTTTGGAAGAGCAGATTTCGGTGACCGGTTCTGCATCTTTCCATGTGTTCGGATTTTGATACAAATACATGATACAAATTTGCATCATACAAATTTGTATCATACAAAAATGTAAGCTGGTGGATTTCTTTAGGCGAAGCTTTTACAACTTCCTGACTACCAAATTTTCATTTGTTTTTTTGTATTGCTGGTTAACAATCAGGATTTTTTATTTAAGAGGTTTTAGTATTAAATGTTAAATCTCCAGAGTTTGTCAGCCCATTCCCCCGAATAACTAATCCCGATGCGTTTTGCTGTGCGGATTTCAGAAACAGCTTCAGCATCTTCCACCCAGATTCTTTGCGAAGAGATCAGGCTTTCGCCGTAAAACGATTTGTCTAATTGAAGTTCGCGGCCAACACGTCCTGGTCCTGGGAAACCTTCGATACCGCGGATCAGCACTGCCGAAGCATCGCCTTCGCTGCCGGTCACCAGATTCAGCAACCAATATTGGCCATATATAAGGTACACGTAAACGGTTCCGCCTTCCTGGAACATGACTTCGGTGCGCGGTGTCCGTCCTTTGCTGGCATGGCAGGCCAAATCCTCCATTCCGCGGTAAGCTTCAACTTCGGTAATCATGTATTTCCCGATACTTCCGTCAGGAAAGTTGCGAACCAGTTTTTTTCCAATCAGTTCAGGGGCAACATCCAGCACATCGCGCAGGAAAAATTCAGGAGAAAGACGCGTATTCATGTTCCGGTTTATAAATTTCAGGAGACTAATAATACAAATGTGATAAAAAACAACAGAATAGCCCGAATTAATACTTGCAAAT
>DAITNH010000254.1:0-8301 GCA_036834745.1 Prolixibacteraceae bacterium | reverse complement strand
TTTTTGGTCGTGCATGGAGCGAAGCAACATTGATCAAATTGGCATTTGCATTCGAGCAGGCCACCAAACACCGCAAAGCGCCGGGGTTTTTGATAAGCATTGATGCATAGTTGGATGGAGTCATCCTGAACTTGTTTCAGGATCCAATGGCATGACAGACCCCGAAATAAATTCGGGGTGACGCGTTTCAAAGAGGTTTTTAATTCTTTGATTTCTTCCGATACCCAATCCACCAGATAAAGAATCCGCTGATCAGCACAATCAAAATGCAGATTCCGGCAATTGGAACGTACAGAATGTAAAACATACCTAAAAGTGGTTCGAAAATTCGGCCAGTGTGAACTTCAAGCGAAAGGTTCCACAATGAAATCGGACTTTTCAGGATAATTTCGTCGCTCATTTCGCCAAATTGAGCATTCGTCCGGATGGGTAAAACGCCGTAATTGTAATCGAAATAGAATTCATTTCCTGAAGGATCAGCAAACCATCCGTCGATCATGTCTTTCGAAATGGGCGGTCCTGCAACTTTTGGGGCCTGATAATGACTTCCGGAGAGATAATCGGCAACCTGACCGGTAAACGGGTTCCAAAGAAACAGGCCATTGAATGAACCGACCAGATAAGTATTTTGCCCTTTTTTCTCCAACACATTGCAGCCCATCACGCTCACCGGAGGCTGGTTCAGGGGTTGTCGCATCGGGCTCTCAAGATTTTCGTCAGTAAAAAAGAATCCGTCGTTGGTTGAGAACAGAAAGATTCGTTGCTGCTCGTCGTATGCCACCCGGCGAAGCTTGTCGTACCAGGGATTGGGCGAGCTCAATACTGTTCCGGGAATAGGCGAAACCACTGAATTGGCAATGGCAATGAGCAGTGGCGGGCGCAAAAACATTCCGGTAATGGTCACAAAAATCAGAAAAGGAATAAAAATCCAGCCCAGACGATTGTGCCAGCGCAAGTTGGTGTTTCGGGCTGCGATTACTGAAGTGTTGCTTTTTTGTTTTGCTTTCCGGCGTTTCAGCCATCCGGGAAAAATAAAGTGCAGTAATCCTGTGAGCGAAATAATCAGTATCGCCACACCAAATAAATCGACCATCAGTTTTCCGGTCAGGCCAAATAATTCGCCGCTGTGCAGCAACCATAAGGTTTTGAACAAACTCACTTTGCGATCATTGTTAACAGGCGCCGGAAGAGTAATGGAATGAAATACTTTTCCATCGCCACTTTTCAGCAAAAACGAACGGGTTTGAACGATCAACTCATTCTGCTTCATGATCAAATCGGTGATCCTTTCTTCGGAGACGGGAAGTGTCAGTTTTTGCCATTTGTGTTCCTGATCCGAATATTGATACAAGCCGAAATAGGTTCCGGCAAACAATTTTCCGTCAGGAGTTTTAAGAATTTTACTGATTTTTCGGTTGTCGATACCCTTTGGAAACCCTGCGTTCCAATCCTGAAAAGTGCTGAATTTGTCTGTGGTGAGCCAGATTCCGATGTTTCCGTACACCAGCGACGAATCGCCGCTAAGATGACAGACCGATTTTACAGCCGCTTTGTTCCAGTTTTGGTAACTGTAATCGTCGGGTAGAATTGACCGTTTGATATCTACAGCAGAAATCAGGCTCCGGTGATTCATGAAAATTCCGGAGATGGAAAATAAAATAACGAACAGCGTAATTACAATTCCCGGCCATTTATGAAACTTTCGGAGTTTTCTGAGTATGTTGTTTTTTGTCATGAAGTCGGATAATAATGCTGCAAAAGTATTCGGATTGCAGATCTTTATTTGTAACAATCGTTACAAATGTAGTTATTAGCAGACAGATTTGTCTTTTTATTTTCGCGGGTAAGTTAAGTACTGAAAATACTTTTTTGGTGCGATCTGTTTGTTATTTCAACCGGTACATTTTTCCCGGTAAACTAATTATCAGGCCTTTAAATTCAAGTCCGAGCAGCAGTGCCGAAACACGGCTCATGGGCATTTGGGTTTCAATGGTGATTTCGTCCACAAAGCGGTCGCCTCCTTTTAGCAGGTCCACCAATTTTTGTTCTTCCGGAGTTAATTCCACAAAAAGCGAAGTTTGAAATACCCTGGACGTTGGAGTTTTTACATCCCAGTTCATCGCTTTTTCTATGTCGGCAACATTCTCGATTAAAACAGCTTCGTTAAATTTTATTAGCTTGTTGCAGCCCTTTGAAAACGGATCGTTGCTGCGACCGGGAAATGCAAATACATCGCGGTTGTATGAATTGGCAATGTCGGCAGTCACCAGCGCGCCGCCCTTCTCCGCGCTTTCAACAATAATTGTGGCATCGGCCAGCCCGGCAATAATGCGGTTTCGGCGCAAAAAATTCTGCCGGTCAATTTTGGTTTCACTAATAAAATCAGTAAGCACGCCCCCCTTTTCGAGCATTTTGGAAGCGATGGGGGCATGTAGCGCCGGATAAATATTGTCGAGCCCATGGGCAAAAACTCCAACTGTAGGAATATTGTATTTCAGGCAGGCTTTGTGTGCCTGAATGTCAATCCCATAAGCAAGTCCGGAAACAACCAGAACCGGATAACTGCGTTCGGAAAAGGTGCGGATTAGTTCATCGCACAATTCTTTTCCGTAATTGGTTGCGTTTCGGGTTCCAACCACAGAAATAATTCGCTGTTCGTTCAAATTCGCATTCCCTCTGAAATATAGGATTATCGGGGCATCGCTGCAATTCTTCAGGCGGGTGGGGTAATTTTCATCCAGATAAAAGAATGTTTTGATTCGATTTTTCAGGATAAATTCAACTTCTCTTTTTGCCCGTTCAAGTACGTTTTGCCTGACAACTCTTTGCGCATTCACCTCGCCAATGCCCGGTATTTTTAGTAGGTTTTTCTCTTTCTCCTGAAATACGCCTTCCACACTCCCGACATAGGCAATCAGGTTTCGGGCGGTCACTGCTCCAATTCCAGGAATCAGCGAAATTGCTATTTTATATTCAAGATCATCGGAGTATTCCATTTCTTAAGGACAAAAGTTTAAATATGCCACAAAGTCGCAAAGACACCAAGTTGCACTAAGTTTTAAAAAACGAAACGTTTAATTCCGTCTTTAATTAACGGAACATTAAAGTTTATCCGGTATCATTTGGCTGGTTCATAGATAAGTATTTTCAAGATTTAATTCTTTGTGTCCCTTTGTGTCTTTGAGTCTTTGTGGCGAAAGGCAGAACAACAAAAACTCCATACTTTAAGCACCCTTTCGGTTGTTTTTGCCGATTTCAGTTAAAGCATCACTAATCTGCTCAATTTCCTCTTTGCTGAGTGCTGACAAACTGATCAGGGGATATTCAGCAATTCCGCGTTTGGTTCTGATCGCAATCTCAAGATCTTTAAAACCCATTGCCTTCTCAATTCTGAAGTTAACCAGTGCCTTTTGCGAAAATTCAATCGAGCCATAATCTTTTTTTAGGATAGAAATAATAGGGTAATATTTAATCAGAACTTTATCGTTGGCGGTGCTGAAAGAAACAAAACAAAGATTGGCAAATTGCGAGATTCCTACATAAACAGCAAATACACCCACCGCTATCATTACCCCAATATCGTTCTTTAGCCAAAGCAATACAAGTCCTGTCAAAACGATGACAATACCGCCAATATTAAAGCTTCGCTTGATTTGTTTGCTTCTTTTTTGATTCGAAATTTCCATGTTTTCGGATAAAATTGTAAATATTAAGTCCTTTTTGCTTACAAAATCTGAGCTTTGCTAACTTTGCCGAAGTTAATTTTTTACTTTATGACAGATTCAAAAGTACATTCAAATATCGTCTTTTCGCAGCACATTACCGACGAACTTCGGAAAATAGTTAAAAGCTATCCTGCAGGAAAGGTGTTTTTACTTACCGATCAAACTGCGGCAGGTTTTTGTCTTCCCTTGATTCAGACTGTAATCGACGAGTTTTCAATTAAGTACATCGCGATTCCTTCAGGAGAGGAAAACAAAAACATTCAATCTGTTGGGCTTGTGTGGGATTTTATGAGCAACAACGGCGCCGACCGTAAATCGCTGCTGATCAATGTGGGCGGCGGAATGTTGACTGATCTTGGCGGATTTGCTGCCTCATCATTCAAGCGGGGAATGGACTTTGTGAACATCCCCACTACCCTACTGGCACAGGTCGATGCTTCAATCGGGGGGAAAACGGGCTTCAATTTTAATGGCCTGAAGAACGAAATCGGCGTTTTCATGGAACCCAATTCGGTCATTATAAATACCAATTTTCTGAAAACCATCGACCACGAAAATTTTCTTTCCGGTTATGCTGAAATGCTCAAACACGGCCTGATTAAAAGTCGTGAACACTGGGATGAGTTGCTGACATTTGATATGGACAACATCGATTACGATGCACTTCAGGAGATAATTGCACATTCGGTTGCTATCAAAGAGTGGCATGTTTTGAACGATCTGACAGAACAAAATATCAGGAAAGCCTTGAATTTTGGGCACACCATCGGCCATGCTTTCGAGAGTTATGCCATGAAAACCGGTCGCCCCATTTTGCACGGTTATGCTGTGGTTTACGGAATGATTGCAGAACTTTATCTTTCTGCAATTGAATGCGGATTGGAAATTAGCGAACTTGATAGTATCTCTTCATGGTTGCTTGCCAAATTCGGAAAATTTGAAATTCAGGAAAGCGATTTCGACGCTTTGTACCAACTCATGACCCACGATAAAAAGAACGAAGGCAAACGCATCAATTTTACGCTTATTCCTGAAATCGGGAAAGTGGAAATCAATGTCGATTGCCCGAAAGAGCTGATTGTTGAAGCGCTGGAGTACTACCGGAGTCTCGAGTATTAGAATCTCGAATCTTGAGTAAAATTCCAAGTTTCAGGTTCCAGGTTCCAAGTGGACGCCCAACCTGGAACCTGGAATTTGAAACCTGGAACCCAATCTTAAATCTATTGTCTATCATCTAATATCTCTTATCTCTTTCAAGCATGAAATACCTCGTTTCCAAATCCGATTCAACCTTGAAGGGAAGCATTGTTCTTCCGGCATCAAAAAGCATCGCCAACCGGGCATTGATTATTCATGCTTTGAGTTACAGCCCGTACCCGATTGAAAATCTTTCGGACAGCGACGATACACGGGTGATGGAAAAGGTTTTCAACTCGAATACGAATCATTTCGACATTGGTCATGCCGGAACTGCCATGCGTTTTCTGACTGCCTATCTTTCGCAGATTGTGGGTGAATGGACGATTACCGGATCGGATAGGATGAAACAGCGACCAATTGGAATTTTGGTGGATGCCCTTACCAAGTTGGGTGCCCGCATTGAATACCTGGAAAACGAAGGCTTCCCTCCCCTGAAGATATACGGATCGCACCTGAAGGGCTGTGTGCTCGAATTGGACGGAAGTGTGAGCAGTCAGTATATTTCGGCTTTGCTGATGATTGCCCCGACTGTTGAAGGGGGCCTGACATTGCGCCTGAAAAACAAGATCATGTCGCGTCCGTACATCGAAATGACACTGAAACTGATGGAGCAATTCGGTGTTCAGCATGTCTGGAAAGGAAACGAAATACGCATTGCAGAACAACAATACAAAGCTCGTCCGTTCTCGGTGGAGGCCGATTGGTCGGGTGCATCGTACTGGTACGAAATGGCTGTTTTGGCCGATGAAGTTGATTTGGAATTGACCGGATTGACCACCGAGAGCTTACAGGGAGATGCTATGATTGCCAAATGGTTCGAACAATTGGGAATCGAAACACTTGCTACTGAAAAAGGATCTCGCCTGGCGAAAAACGGACAAGCTCTTCCAAAATTTCTGCAACTTAATTTTATTGAAAATCCTGATGTGGCGCAAACTTTCGCTGTTCTGTGTGTGATGAAACAAATCCCGTTTCATTTTACCGGATTGGAAACCCTGAAAATAAAGGAAACCAACCGCATTGCAGCTCTTCAGGATGAATTGGCAAAATTTGGTGCCCAGCTTACCGAACCGGCACATGGAGAACTGAAATGGGATGGTACTTTCCCGCTCGAAAAACAGGCTGTTCCTGAAATAGAAACTTATCACGATCACCGCATGGCTTTGGCTTTTGCTCCGGCTTGTCAAACTTATGGTTCGGTTGAAATTCTCGATCCGATGGTGATCACCAAGTCGTATCCGGATTATTGGGAAGATTTGAAAAAGGTGGGGTTTGAAGTTGAAACTCTTGATTGATCTGTCAGTTAATGGAAGGAGAGGCAATAAACATTGCATTCAAGGCAATAACCAAATAATTTTATCCCGGCGGGATAACAGCTTTTCAGAAAATGATGCTGATAAAACGAAACAATTAAAATTACCTGATTTTCTGAATACATGTCTCCTCTTGTTTTTATGACATAACAAAAAAAGGTTTTCATTTGATTCCCCAAAAAATAATATATCTTTGGCTCAAACTTTAGGGGTGCCTTTACAGGCTGAGATAATACCCTCAAAACCTGATGCAGGTAATGCTGCCGAAGGAAAAAGAATCTACTCTTGCCATAGATCATTCCTGAAGTTCAACAAAAAAAATCAGGAATGGAAATAAAACTCAACAACCAGATTAAAACTTTTCCGGAACAATGCTCGGTTCAGCAATTGCTCGATGAAGTTGTCCCCGAAAAACAAAAAGGCATCGCTGTTGCCGTGAATTCTTCTGTAATCCCGAAAACAAACTGGGATCATCATTTCCTTGCCAATTGTGATGAAGTATTGATCATTAAAGCTACGCAAGGCGGATAGTGACGAGGGAAAAGTAAAAAGGTAAAAGTAAAAAGCATAAAATAACCCATGGATACCAAAAATTCAATTAACCAAACCGTAATCACAAGTGGCCCTTTCAGGGCATCAAAAAAAATATATGTACCAGGCCAACTTCATGACATCAAAGTGGCCATGCGCGAAATTTCACTTTCCCCAACCAGACTTTCGAATGGCAAAACAGAGGAGAATTTTCCGGTAACGGTTTACGATACCAGCGGACCGTTTACCGACCCGGACATTACCGTCGATTTAAAAAAAGGATTGCACCGTTTACGCGAAGAGTGGATCATGCAGCGCGGAGATGTGGAACAACTCAACGATTTCACATCGGAATATTGCCTTCAACGGTTAACCGATACCCGGCTCGATGCCTTGCGGTTTCAACATCTAAAGAAACCATTGAAGGCTAAACCTGGGGCAAATATTACGCAAATGCATTATGCCAAACAAGGCATCATTACGCCCGAAATGGAATACGTTGCCATCCGCGAAAACCAGCGGATTGACATTCAGGAACAACAGAGCCAGCAATTAAAACAACAGCACGAAGGAAACAGCTTCGGGGCAAATACCCCTAAAGGATATATTACCCCCGAGTTTGTCCGCGATGAAATAGCGGCAGGCCGTGCTATAATTCCTGCAAATATTAACCATCCTGAAAGTGAGCCAATGATTATCGGACGCAACTTTCTGGTCAAGATTAACACCAATATTGGCAACTCTGCTTTGTCATCAGGAATCGAAGAGGAAGTTGAAAAATCAGTCTGGAGCTGCCGTTTGGGTGGCGATACCCTGATGGATTTGTCAACAGGGGAAAATATCCACGAAACACGTGAATGGATTATTCGAAACTGCCCGGTGCCAATGGGTACAGTCCCGATTTATCAGGCCCTGGAAAAAGTAAATGGCAAAGCAGAAGATTTAACCTGGGAGATTTTCCGCGATACCTTAATAGAGCAGGCAGAACAGGGCGTTGATTACTTCACCATTCACGCGGGAGTATTGCTGCGCTACATTCCGTTAACAGCCAGACGGGTTACCGGAATTGTTTCGCGTGGCGGAAGCATTCTGGCCAAATGGTGCCTGGCCCATCACCAGGAGAATTTCTTATATACCCACTTCGAAGACATTTGTGAGATACTGAAAACCTATGATGTGGCCTTCTCGCTAGGCGACGGACTACGTCCGGGTTGTATTGCTGATGCCAACGATGCCGCGCAATTCAGCGAACTCGAAACCTTGGGCGAACTCACCAAAATTGCATGGAAGCACAATGTGCAAACCATTATTGAAGGGCCGGGACACGTACCCATGCACCTGATCAAGGAGAACATGGACAAGCAACTGAAAGAATGTCAGGAGGCTCCGTTTTACACCCTCGGCCCGTTAACAACCGATATTGCCCCGGGATACGACCACATTACTTCGGCCATTGGGGCTGCCATGATCGGTTGGTACGGTACGGCCATGCTTTGCTATGTTACTCCCAAAGAACATCTGGGATTGCCCAA
>DAITNH010000253.1:0-8373 GCA_036834745.1 Prolixibacteraceae bacterium | reverse complement strand
CAGATCCCGAAGTTTCAAACTGCCGAAATGCTAAACAAAACATTGTGGGGAATGCATCCTGAAGCATTTGTGTTTGTTCCGCGCGGGGTATTTCTGGTTCCATACATTTTACCCGGAAGCCACAAAATTGCAGATGCGACCATCGAAGGTTTTAAAAAAGGACACGAGGTAGTAATTTGGGAGAAACACGGCGCTTTTGCCATCGGCGAAACCGTTTCCGATGCTTTCGATATGATTGACATTCTTTCAAAATCGGCTCAAATATGGTTTATGGCCATGCAAACCGGCAACGAACCGGAAGGGCTGAACGATGCACAACTGGCAGAACTAAAAGAAGCTTTCCTTAAAAAGTAACAATCCGCGCGCAGTTTCTGGATTAATGGTTAATTTTAGCACGTTGATGCCAGTCATCGGATCAATTGGGTGATAGCAGAAATCATTTTAGTAAGCTGAAATTGCTTTATTTTGCGACTTGATCTGATGACGGAAATGCCAGTAAACAAACAATAAAAATAGAAAACCATGCAAAACTTTTTTGTCAAATCACACGGACTTGGAAATGATTATTTTGTGCTCGATCAGGCCGGAATAACTTTCGGGTTGAATGAGAAAAATATACAGTTGCTTTGCGATGTCCATTACGGAATCGGCTCAGATGGAATTCTGCTGAAAGTGGCTTCAGAAAAAGCAGATTTTGGATTGAAAATTTACAATCCCGACGGTTCTGAAGCCGAAAAAAGTGGCAACGGACTGCGCATTTTCGCCAAATATCTATACGATTACGGCCATACTTCAGGAAAAATATTTACCATAGAAACGCTTGGTGGGCTTGTTACTGCTGAAGTTTCCGGAGAAACCAACGGCAAAGCCAACCGGATAAAAGTGGATATGGGAAAAGCCATTTTCAATTCGCACAAAGTTCCGGTAATATGCGACGAATCCGAATGTTTTGATCATCCGCTGAACATTGTTGACGAAACCTACCTGATCAATTGCGTGTCGGTTGGCAATCCGCATTGTGTCATTGTTTGTACTAAGCTGACAAAAGCAGAAATTATTAAACATGGTTCCGAAATCGAGAATCATCCGATGTTTCCAAACCGTATCAATGTTCAGTTTGCCAAAGTATTATCGCGCAACGAGGTTGAAATTCTTATTTGGGAACGCGGCGCCGGTTATACGCTTGCCTCCGGAAGTTCGTCGTGTGCAGTGGCTGCCGTAATGGTAAAAAAAGGATTGACCGACCGTAAACTGACTGTGAAAATGCCGGGAGGAGCTTTACAGATTGAAATTGACGAATCCTGGAATATTCGCATGGAAGGCGAAGTGAAAGAAATTGCTTCAGGCTATTTAAGTGATGAACTGATGGCAGATGTGCTTTGTTTATAAAAAACGGTAAATTTACAGCCCAAAATTTTAATAAATTATAATGACGAAACAAATTCCATTTTCGAAAAAACAGATCGAAAAAATCATAGAAAAAACACCAACACCGTTTCATATTTATTATGAAAAAGGTATCCGTGAATATGCCCGGAAATTCATCAGTGCTTTTTCATGGAATCCGGGATTCAAAGAATATTATGCCATTAAATCGGCACCCAACCCTTACCTGATGAAAATTATGCGGGAAGAAGGTTTTGGAATTGACTGCAGCTCTTATGCCGAATTGGTGATTGCTGAAAAACTTGGCATGTCGGGAGAGGATATCATGTTCACCTCGAATGACACACCGGTTTACGAATACCAGAAAGCCATCGATCTGGGTGCCATCATCAATCTCGATGATATTTCGCACATCGAATACCTCGAAAAAAATATCGGATTGCCCGAGATGGTTTGCTTTCGCTACAACCCTGGCTCACTGAAAGAAGGAAACACAATTATTGGTCATCCTGAAGAAGCCAAATACGGTTTTACACGCGAACAGTTGTTTGAAGGTTACCAAATGCTTCTCGACAAAGGAGTTAAACGTTTTGGACTTCATACCATGGTGGCTTCCAACGAACTGGACGCGGGTTATTTCGTCGAAACAGCTCAAATCCTTTTCGACCTGATTGTTGATCTCAACGAAAGACTGGGAATTAAAATTGAATTCGCCAACCTCGGCGGTGGCATCGGAATTCCATATCGCCCAACCGATCAGCCGGTTGATCTGGATTTCATGAGCCGCGGAATTGAAAAATTATATCAGGAGAAAATTGTTGCAAATGGATTGGATCCGCTGAGAATCTGTTTCGAGTCGGGTCGCGCAATGACCGGGCCGTTTGGGTTTCTGGTGTCAACGGTTTTGCACATCAAAAAAACATACAAACAATACGCCGGACTCGATTCGAGCATGGCCAACCTGATGCGCCCTGCACTTTACGGTTCATACCACCATATTACAGTGATGGGCAAAGAATATGAACCACTGGATCAGGTTTACGATGTTACCGGCTCATTGTGCGAAAACAATGACAAGTTTGCCATTAACCGTAAATTGCCGGTAATGGAACCCGGTGATATTGTGGTGATTCACGATACCGGAGCTCACGGACATTCGATGGGATTCAACTACAACGGCAAACTACGCTCAGCCGAGTTGCTGCTCCGCGAAAACGGTGAAGTGATTCAGATCCGACGCGCCGAAACGCTTGACGATTATTTTGCCACACTGAATTTTGAAGGATTGAAAGATTTTAAATAACATAAATGATCATCGGATTTGATGCTAAACGTGCTTTTAACAATGCTGCCGGACTGGGAAACTTCAGCCGCAATACAATTTCTGCGCTTGCAGATCAATTCCCCGATGACCGGTTTTTCCTCTTCCATCCCGGAAATACAAACCCACTTTATACTGCTCCTGAAAATTCCACAGAAATAAAACCTAAAAATCTGTCATGGAAAATACTGAAAAACGTCTGGCGCAGCTTTCAGATCTCAAAACTGGCCAGGGAGCTTAATTTAGACATCTATCATGGATTAAGCCACGAATTGCCCGCAGGTATTGAAAAAACCGGAATTAAATCGGTGGTCACGATACACGACCTGATTTATATTCGTTATCCCAACTTTTTCATGAAAATCGACCGAAATATTTATGATCTGAAATTCAGGCAAGCTTGTCGGGTAGCCGATCGGATTCATGCCATTTCGGAACAAACCAAACGCGATCTGATTCAGTTTTTTGAGGTTCCTGAAGAAAAAATTGAGGTAATCTACCAATCAGTCAATCCTATGTTTTTTGAGGTTTGTACCGAAGAGCAAAAGCTTGCCATCCGAAAAAAACACCAGCTTCCGGAGAAATTTATTTTAACTGTCGGAACCATTGAACCACGCAAAAACCTAATGAATTTGCTCAAAGGAATGGTTTCTGAAAAGATAAATATTCCGCTTGTTGTGGTCGGAAGATCAACTGGTTATCAACAAAGAGCACGATCATTTATTGAAGAAAACCGGCTACAGGTAATTTTTCTACACGGAATTCAAGATGCAGAACTGGCAGTTTTGTACCAATCGGCCACAGCAATGATCTATCCGTCATTGTTCGAGGGATTTGGGCTGCCGGTTGCAGAGGCGCAGGCGTCGGGCTGTCCGGTGATTGCTTCGAACACCAGCAGTTTGCCTGAAGCTGGCGGCGATGCTGCCATATACATCAATCCTGAAAAACCTGAAGAAATCGGCAAGGCAATTGTATCTTTGCTTGCCGGTCAAAATTACAGGGAAACAATCATCGCCAAAGGCAGAATCAACGCGCAACGGTTTACTCCGGAAAAATACGCCAATCAATTGAGCAATTTATATAAATCCATTATTCATGCATGACGATGTAAAAGCAGCGCTCGAAGTGCTGCAAAATGGCGGGGGAATTTTATATCCGACCGACACGATTTGGGGAATTGGCTGCGATGCCTGCAACGAAGAAGCAGTGAAACGAATTTATGCGATCAAAAACCGCATCGACTCGAAAAGTATGCTTGTTCTTTTGGAGAATGCGGCTTTACTGGATCGTTATATTGATGAAGTTCCTGAGATCGCTTTCGACCTGATTGAAGTGAGCGACAAACCACTCACCATTATATACGACGGAGCAAAAAATCTGGCCCGGAACCTGATTGCTGAGGATGGAAGCATTGGAATCCGAATCACAACAGAAGCCTTCAGCAGCGACCTGATCCGTCGGTTTAAACGTCCGGTTGTCTCCACTTCGGCGAATATCAGCGGTAAACCATCCCCTGCATGTTTTGCCGAAATCGATCAGAAAATCATTGAAGCTGTTGACTACGTAGTAAAATACCGTCAGGATGAAACACAAAAAGCAGTTCCTTCCGGCATCATTAAACTCGGACGAAGCGGAGAAATAAAAATAATCAGACCTTGATAAAAAGTGGTCAGTAGGCAGTCTCAGTATGCAGGTGCTGAGTTAACTTTAAACTTTAAACAAAAAAACTTTAAACTCTCACATGTTTCAACCAAATAGAAAATCAACTTTTCAGGCCGCGAATTTAAAGGAAATAGCCTTGAAAGTCACCGCTCCTTCTGAATTATTGCAATTCCTGATAGAGAAGTTTCCGGAGAAAAGCCGGACAGCCATCAAGTCGCTTTTGGCCCACAAACAGATAACCGTTGACGATATGGTTACGACCAAATTTGACCATCCTCTGAAAAAAGGTCAGATGGTATTTCTCAACAAAAAAAGGTCGGATGAAAAACCCCGGTTCAGAGGCTTGCGAATTGTGCACGAGGATGCTGATATAATTGTAATCGATAAAGCAAGTGGCATGTTATCAATGGCTTCGGAAACGGAAAAGCAGAAAACGGCTTACAGCATATTGAGTGAATATGTCAAAAGGTTCAATCCTAAGAACCTGATTTTCATTGTTCACCGGCTCGATCGCGATACTTCCGGGCTGATGATGTTTGCAAAAAGCAAACGTGTGCAGGAAGTATTGCAAACGGATTGGAACAATGCCATTATTGAAAGATCATACATTGCTGTGGTTGAAGGCTGTGTTGAAACTCCGGAAGGAACGGTCACTTCATGGTTAAAGGAAAACAAAGCGATGGTGATGTATTCGAGCCAAACTCCGGATGACGGCCAGAAGGCGATTACTCATTATAAAGTGCTGAAATCGAACAAACTTTTTTCAATGCTTGATGTGAAGCTTGAAACCGGACGAAAAAATCAGATCAGGATTCACATGAAAGACATTGGATTTCCGGTTACCGGCGACAAAAAATACGGAGGCAAATTGAATCCGATTGGCCAGATGGGACTTCATGCGCGGGTTTTGGCATTTAAGCATCCTGTCACCGGCAAAGCGCTTCGGTTCGACACACCTATCCCCGGCAAGTTTTTAAAATTATTTAAGCTGTCTTAATTCAAGTTTTGAAGTCCGGGTGCGACTCAAAGTCGCGCCCGGACTTGATACAAACATTAATAGTAAAGCGTTCGAAAGACAATTTCGGACGCTTTTTTTATGCAAAATTTTCAATGAGAAGATAATCGGGTGGTGCGATTTATATATGCATTTTTTCACCAATAATAAAAATGTCCCTGGAAACTTTCGCACCAAAGAGTAAAAATAAATACCTCAAAATTGTCTCAAAATAATATTAAGATATTTAGGTCTTTATATCCGAGCATTATAAAGTTAATTGCGTAAAGCACAATCATTAACCCTTAAAATCGAAACTATGAAAAAATTATTCGCTCTATGCTTGGTAGTTCTATTAACGTTTGGCGCTTATTCACAGGAGAAAACGCCTCCTCAGTATTTATTATTTGAGTTTATGCACGTAAATGCAGATCAAGGATCTAACTACTGGCAGGTTGAAGAATTCTGGTCAGGCATCCACAAACAACGCGTTGCCGATAAATCAATTATTGGATGGGATCTTTGGTCCTTAACTCCTTCCGGCACCGAACAAGGATCGCAATATTTAACGGTAACCATTTTTACCAGCCTCAAAGATATGTTGCAGGCTATCGGATCATTGGATGTGATGGCTTATGCAAAAAAAACCTACCCTAAAATGACGGATCAAGAATTTACAGCCATGTATGATAAAACCGGAAAGTCGAGAGACATAGCTCATCAGGTGTTGATAAAAGTTGTTGACGGTACGAAAGGTGACTTTACGATGAAAGTTGGAACAATGATTACCATGGATATCATGAGACAATTGGATGACAGCTATGAAAAAGTTGAATCAGAAATTTTCAAACCCTGGCACCAACAAATGGTCGATGCCGGTAAAAAAGGAAGCTGGGAATTGCTTCAGGCTATCTTGCCCGCCGGAAGCGAATCGTATGGAACGCACATTACTGTTAGCATGTACAAAGATGTTACACAGTTGGCCGCATTTATGGAAGAATCTGGAGGCGATATGGATTTAACGACTCAACTCGCCGTAAAGGAGGGATTGAAAACCAGGGACTGGAAGGAAGTGAAAATTGGCAAACTGGAAATGATCGTAAGATAATACAAACATCAATTTAAAAAATCAAATCATGAACAACTTAGAACTTTTAAAACAAGCTTATCAGGATTTCGCTACAGGCAATGTAGCTGCGGTTATTGCTACCTGGCAACCCGACATTGAATGGGCAGAATGTACCGGATTTTCCTATGTCAAAGGAAACGGAATTTATGTTGGCGCTCAGGCAATTGTTGAAGGTGTTTTCGCCAATATTCCTGAATACTTCGAAGGATTTAACATCGAAATTGCCGATTTCGTTGACGGCGGCGATAAGATTGTAATGGTAGGTTATTATAAAGGAACATGGAAGGCTACCGGCAAACAATTCAAAGCAAATGCCACACACACCTGGACGATTAAAAATGGCAAGTTTTCGGGTTTTTTCCAGGCAGTAGATACAGCTACAATAACAAATCCATAATTGAATCGATTAAATTGGGCAATGGCTTAAATGAGACTTTCTGACAGAAGTAACTAACTTGTAAAGAATCGATGCAGTTGGCTATTGACGATCAGACGGTGTTGCTTGTACCGGTTCAAATTCCGGTAACAGTTGAACATTTCAAAGAACAGCAATAACTACTAATAATACGCAACATTTGGTTGCCAAAGTAAAACAAAGCGGGGTAAGCCGAAAACCGACCAGAGTAGGCAAAATAAACAACTTAAAATGAAAAAAATAAACTATTCAGGAATAGCCGCAGTATGCGTTGCTTTATCCTTATTTGCTATCGGATGCAGCGCACCTGCTCCTAAAGTAGCTGAAACACCCGTACAAGTGGTCGCCGAACCAGACATGGCTGCAATAAAAGCCGAAATACAGACTTTGGAAAGCAGTTGGGCAGCGGCAGACAATGCACGCGATGCAGGTGCTATCGCGGCTTTTTATGCTGATGATGCGGTGAGCCTTTCCAATAATAAGCCAATGTTGGTAGGTAAAGCTGCAATTCAAACAGACATTGAAGCAGATCTTGCCAAAAGAGCCGCCGGTTCAACTGTTTCTTATGACGTTTTGGATGTATTTGGGGATGAAAAACAGGTTACTGAAGTTGGTAAAGCAACTGTTACAGATGCATCCGGAAAAGTAATTTCCACAGGTAAGTACATGGCTGTTTGGGAAAAACGCGAAGGAAAATATATCTGCATAAGGGATATTTACAATGATGATGTGAAAGAAAAGTAATTAAATTATTGTTGTTAATGCTGAGGAAGAATATAAAAAACTTTATCAGCATTAATTTCATTTTAACTAAAAACAGGGAACCCGGGCAGGGATGTGAAGGGCGATTCAATTTTTAATCGCATTTTTCAATGTGGTAAATCCGGAAAGTTTTAAACTTCCGCACCCGGAACGAAAAAAGCACCTCAGTTTCCTGAAGTGCTTTTTTTTGAGCGAGAAACGAGACTCCCCGCCTGCCAAGCCTCCGATACTGTAACTCAAAATGATAGCCAAGAAGGCGGGCAGGGAACTCGCGACCCCGACCTTGGCAAGGTCTAAAATTTGACCTTATTGGAATTCAATTTTTAGAACTTAATTTTTGCTTTTTTCCAATTTTTTCTGCCAATGTTTTCGACCAGCGCCAGTTTTATAATACTTTTCAAGTTTTCTGGCATTTTCTCTGTTCCCGGCAAATTCGGAATACACCAGTCTCCATGGAAGAAAACCTTTGGTGAATTGGCTATGACCAGCATTGTGTTGTTTAAGTCTGGCTTGGGGATCAGCCGACATGCCAACGTAGAATTTATTGGCAACCTCACTTGAAATCACATAAACGAAATAGGTTTCTATATCCATCGTTTAGCAGATATTAAAAAAGCACCCCGGTTATCCGAAGTGCTTTTTCTTTAATGAGCGAGAAACGAGACTCGAACTCGCGACCCCGACCTTGGCAAGGTCGTGCTCTA
>DAITNH010000252.1:0-8405 GCA_036834745.1 Prolixibacteraceae bacterium | reverse complement strand
TATACCATCGGGTATTTCTTGAATATTTCTTCTGATTTGGCCAGAATATCAACATACTGTGCACGTTGATAAGAGAAAGGATCCTTAAGATTTTTTCTGGAAAGTTTTCCGCGGAAATCGTTTAGATTTTTGTAGCCTTTTTTGTCCATCCAGACGTGGATTCCTTCAAGCATTGTAGCAACATACGACAACTCTTTTTTGTAAACCGCCGACACGATTTGCACTACATCGGCACCAGCCAGTATAAGCCTGATTACATCTTCGGAAGTATAAATACCGCGACTGGCGCAGATACTAGCTTCAATGTTTCCATGCAGCAAACCGGTATAACGCAATGACAAATGATGATCTCGCACCTGGCTCAATTCCCATGGGAAGTGAAAGTTTTCGGTTTCAATGTCAATTTCAGGCTGAAAAAAACGGTTAAACATTACAAAACCATCCACACCGGCTTCATCCAGTTTTTTGACAAAATTCAGGGTATTGGTATAAAAAGGACTCAGCTTAACACTGACTGGTATTTTAACAGCCTTTTTTACACTTTTAACAATCTGGTACTGTTTGTCTTCGATTGAAGAAGCGCCAACTTCGAAATAACCCGGAGTGGCATAAAGGTTTAGCTCAAGACCATCTACTCCGGTTTCTTCAAGCAGTTTGGCATATTCGACCCAACTGGGTTCGTACATGGCATTTAAACTGGCAAAAACAGGAACCGAAGTATTTTCTTTTAATTTTTTGAGGTTATAAAGGTGTTCTTTGGGACCGGCGTGTTCAATGTCAGGGAAAAGCCTGGTCATTTCAGCATT
This sequence comes from Prolixibacteraceae bacterium, assembly GCA_036834745.1. Classification (GTDB taxonomy): domain Bacteria; phylum Bacteroidota; class Bacteroidia; order Bacteroidales; family Prolixibacteraceae; genus Aquipluma. Next base: position 7,599 of record DAITNH010000252.1, on the reverse strand, counting down.
CCGCTCAGCATATTCGTTCTTTTCTTCATCAAGCTGGAGGCTTTCCAATTGGATCTGTTCTTCGAAAAGCGATTTATATACAATTGCAGCGATTCCGGCTTCTTCAAGTTCTTTAATTACTTCGGGTTTGGTAACAAGATTGCTGGCGCCCAAAATCAAAGGATTTTTTAATTTGACGCCCATGTAGGTAGTTGATAAATCTGCCATAATATTTGGTTTTAGTGTTGTCAATTTTACTACTTAAACTCAATGCCTGCCAATTTTGTTCAGTAAAGTTTCAAAAAAAAATAACCCCCGGATAAAATCACCGGGGGTTATTCATATTTGTTTTAAAAGTTGATCAGTACTTGTTTAAGCCTGAACCCATCTTTATACTTTCAGAATAAAATATTACAACAAACTGAATGCAACAGTCAATCCTACCATCACGATAGAAACCATGCTCATCAGTTTGATCAGGATGTTAAGCGATGGGCCTGAAGTATCTTTAAACGGATCACCTACAGTGTCGCCGGTTACAGCAGCCTTGTGACAATCAGAACCTTTTCCGCCAAGATGACCTTCTTCAATGTATTTTTTTGCATTGTCCCATGCTCCACCGGCATTTGCCATGAAAATAGCGAGGATAAATCCGGTTGAGATACCACCCAAAAGCAGTCCAATTACTCCGGAAACTCCAAAAACAAGACCTGTTGCAATCGGGATAAAAATGGCAAGAAATGAAGGAAGCATCATTTCATGTTGTGCACCCTTGGTCGAAATTTCAACGCAGCGGGCATAATCAGGCTCTGCTTTTCCTTCAAGAATACCTTTAATTTCGCGGAACTGACGGCGAACTTCTTCGACCATACTTTGAGCAGCGCGACCGACAGCGTTCATGGTCAATCCGCAGAATAAAAATGCAGCCATTGAACCAAGAAATGCACCCACCAAAACTCGTGGATTCATAATGTCAAGATGCAAATACTGCATCATTTGTGGAATGGTGGCCTGATGAACATCCACATGCATGGTCTGTAGGAATAATTCAGCTTTTTCAGGAATACGTGCAATGGCGATTTTTACTTCTTCGATGTACGAAGCCATCAATGCCAAAGCAGTTAATGCAGCCGAACCAATTGCAAATCCTTTTCCGGTGGCAGCAGTAGTATTTCCAAGTGTGTCCAAAGCATCGGTACGTTTGCGCACTTCAGCACCCAAACCGCTCATTTCAGCGTTTCCACCTGCATTGTCGGCAATTGGGCCATAAGCATCAGTAGCCAGGGTAATTCCAAGTGTTGATAACATTCCTACAGCAGCAATGGCAATTCCGTAGAGACCAAAACTGATGTTTGCAAAATCGAAACCGGACGCAAACAGGAAGGCAAGAATGATGGAAGTACCAACAATCAACACAGGAATTGCAGTGGAAATCATTCCGGTACCAATTCCGGAAATAATTACAGTTGCCGGTCCTGTTTTGGTTGATTCGGCGATATTACGTGTTGGGGCATAGCCTGAAGAAGTATAGTATTCAGTAATCTTACCAATACCAATACCGCCAGCCAAACCAGCCATCATCGCACCCCAAACGCCCAGGTAGTTAGGAATAGCAAGGTATTTCAGAATTAAAAAGGAAAAAATAGCAATTCCGACAGAACTTATATTAACACCACGTGAGAGTGCAGCCAGCAATTGTTTTTGTGTTGCGCCTTCTTTGGCTTTTACCATGAAGATACCAAGTATGGAAAGGATAATTCCAACAGCAGCAATAACCATGGGTGCTATAACCGCATTTAATTGAATTTGTAAAGCTTCTTCCGTGCTAACTACGATTCCAATTGTAGCAAGATTTGTGGCAACAAAGGCAGTTGCACCAAGAGCGGCTGTCGAAAGAATTGATCCGCAGTATGATTCGTACAAGTCGGCACCCATTCCGGCAACATCGCCCACATTATCGCCCACATTGTCGGCAATTGTAGCAGGGTTGCGTGGATCATCTTCGGGAATTCCGGCTTCCACCTTACCAACAAGGTCGGCACCCACATCGGCAGCTTTGGTAAAAATACCTCCGCCAACACGTGCAAACAATGCCTGGGTTGATGCACCCATACCGAAAGTCAGCGTGGTGGTGGTGATAATGATTAATTTCATGGAAGGATCAGCCAAAATCATCGCATTGGTTGAAGTGTCGAAAATACCTATTACAAATTGCAGAGCGTAGAACCAAATCGAAATATCGAGTAAGCCCAATCCTACAACAACCAAACCCATTACTGCTCCTGAACGGAAAGCAATGCGGAGTCCGTCATTTAGCGAACGCTGGGCAGCATTTGCTGTACGTGCCGAGGCATAGGTTGCAGTTCTCATTCCGAAGAAACCTGCCAATCCTGAAAAGAAACCACCGGTTAAAAAGGCAAACGGAACCCATGGGTTCTGAATTTTCAGTACGTATGCCATGATGGCAAACAACAAGGTTATTACAATGAATACAATGGTTACAACTTTGTACTGTTGTTTTAAATAAGCCATAGCCCCATCGCGGACATGCTTGGCAATTTTTTTCATTGTGTCAGTACCTTCGCTTTCCTTCATCATTTGTTTGAAGAAAAACCATGCAAAAGAAAGTGCCAGAATAGAACTGAAAGGCACCAACCAGAAAATAGAATTCATAGTTTTTGGGTTTTATGCAACAAAGTTGCTGTTAGATAATTGTGTTTATTCAGTGATTTTTGAAAGTCTCGAAATTAACAATTAATGACTTGAATGATCAACCAGCCGAAATGTTATATGACAGCATACTCGATTCTTTAGTCGAAGCCTAAATTAGATATTTTCACTAAATTGAATCATTTATCACAACTCCGGTAACAATTTATAAACAAATTCTTAATATAGCTATCAATTTAAAACAAGGCATGGCTAATTTCCCGCTTTCCTGAAGGTAAATTTTCTCCTGAGATTGGAAAAATTCAGGATAAGCAAAGAGGAAGCAATTAGTATCATTCCTGAAACAGAAACAAAATCAGGAGACTCATCGGGAAGGATCAACCAACTGAGAATAGCTCCGGCAACAGGGATCAAAAATTTCCAGATACTCAGCTCCGAAACTTTCACCTTTGGCCTGCGAAGCAATGTATTCCAGATAGTAAATGCAGCAGCCGATAAAAAACTTAACCAGCCAAGGGCTACAAAATATTCAGCAGGAAAAACCCTGTACTGAAAACCTTCTATCGGGATAGAAACCCCAAAAAGAAAAACACCGCCAATAAAAAGTGACGCTGATGTTAAAACCATTGGAGAAATGGTTTGCTGTTTCCGGGCAACAACCACACTGGTGATACCGGATACCACATTGTTCAGCAACAATAAAATCACGCCTGTCAATGCTATTTCAGCTCCTGAAGGAAGGCGGTCGCGTCCAAGTGTGATAACGGCGACTCCAATTATCCCCAACAAAAAACTGGCGGTTTTAAACCAGTCCATCCGGTCGCCCGTGTTGAAAAAATGGGATGTAAATGCAATAAACAGTGGAGAAGATCCAACAATCATGGCTGCAATGGAGGCCGGCACCATACTGACTCCCATGTAAAAAAGCGAATATTGGAGGATAACCTGCAAAAAAGCGATCAAACATACATACCAAAAATTCTCAATTACTTCTTTTCTGAAACGTGCAAAATTATATACAAACGGAATCAACATCAGTCCGGAAATGATGAAGCGAATACCGGCAAACTGAAGCGGAGTATGGTATTTCAGGCCAATCTTAACCCCAACAAAGGCCGACGACCACAAAAGACAGGCGACAATGGCCAGGAAAATTGTTTGGGAAAGATGTTTTTTCATTGTTCGGAATAAGGGAACAAAGGTGGCGATAAAATCAGGATGTTGAATTCATCTTTCTAAAAAAGCGAAAGTAACACAAACCGGTAGTACGGACGGACAAAAAAAGAGAAAATTAGGTATAGTGAAATACTACACAGGAGACTCGTATGAAGTCTCCCGTGTGGTATTAAATTTTCATTTTAGCTGCATAAAGACATCTCTGCTAACTTTAAAAACAGAGCCATGCCTTGCGCCCTTCGGAAAAGAAACCAACTCCGAAACATCTTCCCAGTCAACCATGTTTTTTGAACAGACAGCCCCGTATTTGTGTTCCGTGTATTTGTCAAAATACACATACACGTATTTCCCAACCTGGAGGGCAGTTGGTCCTTCTGCCCAGTATTTGCCGGTGATTGGTGCCGAAACATTTACGGGATATGGACCTGAAGCCTTATCAGAAACTGAAATCCGAATATTCTTTTCCGGTGGGTTGGGATTTTCATTCTTCAGGAACATGTAAAACTTTTTGTCTTTCGGAAAAATAGTCGCATCGATCACACTGAAATCAGGATTGAAGAACATCTTTGTTGGGCTGAAAGATTTGAAATCTTTGGTTCGCGTGCAATACATCCGGTGGTTCAGCCCTTTTTCGCGTTCCGATGAAGCCACATCCGAATGACGTCCGGGGATGGTTGTAGCCCAGAAAATAATGTATTCGCCACTTTCAGGATCAAATGCCATTTCAGGAGCCCAGCTGTTTCGGGCAGTTGGTTCTTGATCCATCACCGGAATTCCCTTTTGTTTCGACCAGTTTAATAAATCGGGCGACGAGGCATAACCAATCTGCTTGTCCCACCAGCCACTGGTCCAAACCATGTGAAACAAACCATCTTTTCCCTGAAGGATGAACGGATCGCGCATCAGTTTGTCTTTTCCTACGGTTGGTGCCAGATAGGATTTCCCATTGTTCAGCGGAGTCCATTTCAAACCATCGGTACTGTATGCCAGATGCAGGCCGTCCTGTCCGTTGTCAACAAAGTACGAAAAAAGGTAAACCTCTTTTTGCGCAAAGGATGCAAGTGAAAAGAGGCAAAAGATCAACATTAAAATCTGGGACATATCTATAAATTTAAAGTTCCATGCTTTTTACACAATTCGATAAACCTCAGCACCCGTTCAGGAGAAACATCGTTCTGTAGAATGTGTGCCGGAGCAATCATATATCCTCCACCTTTTCCCAAAACCGAAATTTTTTCGATGATGTCGCGTTCCAGTTCTTCGTCGGTTCCGTTGGGTAATAAATCCTGTTGATCGATCGCCCCCCAGAAGGAGAACTTGTCACCAAAGTTGTCCTTCATATCCTGAGGCAAATGCCCCGGAACGCCCGGCTGAACCGGGTTAAAGACTTCGAACCCAATCTCACGAATATCATCGAGCAAATCGGCTACAGCGCCATCGCAGTGCAAAATAGGAATAATATCGGGCTTGGCCAACTTGAACCGATCAACCATTTTCTTATAAATCGGCTTTAGCTGATCGCGAAAAGTTTCAGGAGGAATAATCAGGCTGACCTGCGTGCCAAAATCATCACCAAACCAGATGGCATCCACGCCTTTTTCTATCAGACGCAGGCCAATTTGTGTCTGAAATTCGGCACATGCCTCGAACAGCGGAACCACATATTCGGTCTCCATCATCATGTCAATCAGTAGTTTTTCCATGCCGACCAACTGGTGAGCGAGTGAAAAAACAGTCACTTCAATGTCGCCAAATATCAAGTAATCATTATTGTATTTTTTTACCAAAGCCTCGGCATCACGAAAACGCCCAGGCGCATCAGGATCGGGGAATTGATAGGCTTCAATATCAGCTTTTGTTTCGGCATGAGCCAGCGGATAATCCACCACTTCCACGTAAATATCACCCTGCCGCATTCGCATTTTGTATTCATTCAGCCATGTTCCGTCGGCAGCTTTCACGATTTGATAATCATCAGAAACCGAAGCTCCGGTAATCACCACATCGCTGCCCAAAGCGACACGCAATTCGTTGGCGCTGATTCGGTAAGTCACGTCTTCATACAGATTTTCTGTATAATTTACGGGTATGCCCATTTGTTTCCCGAAATGATCTGACAACTGCCGGCACAAATCAAATTGCACCGGAACCCGGTCGGGTAGGCCTGGTAGCCGTTTGAAAGCTTTTAAAACACGTTCACGAGAATTCATAGTCTGAGTTGTTTTGGTATTACTTCAAATCATATTCCTTTAGCAAAATAATCTTTACCGGCCCAACCAAACCCGAAACGCGCAAATACTTTTCGGCATCAGGAGCATCAAATTTGTTGATATTGGTTTTGGTCAGGCGTTGTTCCTGCGGAAGTTTTCCGTCGCCAACCAGCCGGTTGACCCACATATTCACCACCTCAACTTCCAGCTCGTTGACTCCAGATTTTACAAACGGAGTGATGTTGAATTGGAATGGTGCACTCCACAAAACCTGCATCTGGTGGCCATTAATTTTCACCGAAGCCATTTCTTTCACATTTCCCAAATCCAAAACCAAACGGGTTTGTTTCATTTCTGCTGACGACAACTTAAAGGTTTTGTGATAAGTTGCTGTTCCTGAATAATATTTTATTCCCGGTTCATCAAATTCGGTCCACGATTTTAGCTTTTCTGTTTTTACACTTGCCGGTGCTCCCCATTTCGGGTCAAACCGAATATCCCATTCTCCGAAAAGCCAATTATCCAAATTCATTTTCCCTGATTTTACTTCTTCTTTCTTTCCATCCGACCATGCCAGCGAATAATTTCCCGGCTCGCTAATTCCAGCAGTAACTTTGCCTTCGTTTCTCCGGAAATTGATGTAACCGGATTTTTTTGTTTCTAAACCAAATCCAGGAAATACGGACTGATTGTCTTTTCTTATTTCAGTGATATGAGGTTTTTGTTCAACATTCCTGAAGATGATAAACTTTGAACCTTCAGGCTCGAAAAGCAACGGAATGATGGTTCGCCCGTTTTCTTCACGATAAACCACAATCTCTTTGGTTTCGCCTGTTATTGGGTCCCACAATTCAGGAACTTTTCCGGTCACCCTGAAACTGCATTCCACTTGTTCCCAGCGGTCGGGCAAAGTAGTGAGGTAGCGGTATTCAAAATCGTTGTACTTCATCTGCCCAAAGCGGTTGCTCACAAAATAGATTTCCTGATCGATGGTTGTACGGTGAATGTAATCCAATGCTGTTTTCCCGTGCGTTCCTTTAAACTGCAAATCAGGCTGAACATTCATTTCGGCCAAAACCTGATTCACATCTTTTCCCCAGATGACACGGCCTTTGCCATAGCTGTTTTCGGTAATTGTACTGCCATCGGTTTTACCCCAAAGTTTACCGGCAATGGCTTTCAGTTCGAGATCGCTATTCGGGCCCCCCGTCAATCCGGATGTTTCTGTCGGACGTGGGCCAATCAATGTCATTCCATCTTTCACCAATTGCTCCAACTTCCTCAGCACCTTTAAATCGATCGCCTTCTCAGGAGAAATCATCATTACCCGGTAACTCATTCCATCGGGCAATACGATCTTCTCATCCTTTACAGAAGCGCGGTTCAGGATTACATCTTTTGAGCATTTGTCCCAGTCGTAGCCAAAATTCAGCTCCGGAAAATCTTCTTTCAGAAATACAAAATTCGGCACATCGTCGCCATAATAATACAGCACGTCTGCCACAAACACTCCCTGCTGAAGCATAAACATACTACGGTCGAGATAGCCGATAAAATCTTTCGA
>DAITNH010000251.1:0-8427 GCA_036834745.1 Prolixibacteraceae bacterium | reverse complement strand
ATGCCACCATCGAGAGTGTCTTCAAGAAAATTGAATCACTGTCGGAGTTTAAATTTGCCTACAACAGTACCAAACTGGATGTGGAAAAAATTATCTCCTTAAAAGTTGAAACCCAGACAATTAATGCTATTCTGGATAAAATTCTCGGAGCGGCCGATTTGCAGTACAAAATTGTTGACCGGTATATAATTATTACCGACGAAAATGCCGGGAAAAACAATTTACTGGAAAATATCGGGCAGCAGCAGAAATCCATATCCGGGAAAGTTACTGATTCAAATGGAGGTTCATTACCCGGTGTTTCCGTGGTTGTAAAAGGATCTACTACAGGGACAATAACTGATGCCAATGGAAATTATTCACTCTCCAATGTTTCTGAAAACGCAACATTACAGTTTTCGTTTGTGGGGATGAAAGGGCAGGAGATTGTGGTTGGTGGAAAATCTACCATAAATGTTGAACTTGCTGAAGATGCTATTGGTATAGAAGAAGTAGTTGCAATTGGATATGGCGTTCAGAAGAGGACAACCATTACCGGATCAATCAGTACAATCAAAGGTGAAGAACTGGCAGCAATTCCAGTTCCTAATATTTCGCAGTCAATCGCAGGAAAACTTGCTGGGGTAAGTATGCGTCCCAACGGTGGTCAGCCTGGGTTCGATAGTCCGGATATTCATGTTCGAGGTATTGTAACTACTGGCAATAATGCTCCTTTAGTGGTTGTAGACGGAGTAAAAAGAAACAATATTAATCAGATTGATCCCAGTACCATTGAATCGGTAACAATCCTGAAAGATGCTGCTGCGACTGCCCCTTATGGTATTGGAGGAGCTAACGGTGTAATATTAATAACTACAAAAAAAGGCAAAACAGGAAAACCAGTTGTTCGTTTCAGCTCCTCCTATGGATTACAGAATCCTACCTACTTGCCAAATATGTTAAATGCAGTAGATTATATGACACTTCAGAATGAAGGATATTACAATCAAACACCGAATGGGACAACGCCTCCAAATGATCCGAAATTGATTGCCGATTATAACAAATTGCATCAGGACGACCCCTATAAATATCCGGATGCAAACTTTGTTGATGTATTCAATATGAATTCACCTATGCAAAACTACAACGTTGAGTTAAGCGGTGGCACTGGTAAACTTAATTATCATGCCGGACTGGGCTATTTCGACCAAAAAGGAATTTTCGATCCTATTAATTATAAACGATATAATTACAACATTAGTCTCGAACTACAGGCAACAAAAACTACAAAAGTAGGGATTTCTTTACATGGTTCTATTGAGCATACCAACCAATTAGATCCTGGAGAAAATACACAAGATGGTCATCTTTTTAGGGCATTTTACAAATTTATCCCTACCCAAGCCTTGGTATATCCTGGTGGCGACAAATGGGGGGAATCTTCGGCAAGTTCGCCCATGGCAGCAATTAATTCTGAAGGCTATAACAAACTTGAAAGAAACAGCTTATTAGCATCAATGAGCATTGAGCAACAGTTGCCATTCATAAAGGGATTAAGTGTAAAAGGCGTATTTAGCTACGACCCAACCCAACAATACAACAAACAATGGCATCTTCCATTCATCTACCACAAAATCAATTTATCAGAAAAGCCATACTCTTTTACTGAAGCAATGACCCTTCAGGAAGGAAACTCTCTGCCGTATTCCTGGTTGTCGGTTCAAAATAACAGATGGTTTAATTATACTTATCAAGGCTATATTAATTATAACCGCGCATTTGGAAACCACAACCTCACTGGGTTAATTGTTGCAGAAGCCCGGAATTCAAGCAACGATTGGTTTAATGCAAGAAGAAACAATTTCGCTATCGACATCGATGAGTTGAATCTTGGAAGTTCGAATAAACTGGATTACGACAACGGTGGTGCTTCAGGTACAGGAAGTGAAATCGGATATGTTTATCGTTTGGGCTACAGCTTTAAAGATAAATACATGTTCGAAGCTTCAGGTCGTTATGATGGACATTACTATTTTGCCCCGGGGAAACGTTGGGGTTATTTTCCTGCCTTCTCTGCTGCATGGAGAATTTCGGAAGAGAATTTCGCAAAGAGTTGGAAAAGTCTCAATAGCTTAAAGTTACGAGGCTCATGGGGCAAGTCTGGCATGTTGGCTGGTTCTGCATTTCAATATCTTGCCGGATATGATTTGCGCGGTAACGCATATGCTTTTGGCAATAGTGCCCTTGTCCAGGGATCACGTGTTCCGAGGGAGGCTAACCCTGAAATAACCTGGGAGATTTCAACTAAATTGGATATCGGCTTCGATTTAACCATGTGGGATGGCTTGTTGGATTTGTCGTTCGATTATTTCCATGAGAACCGTGATGGAATGCTTCTGGCTCCCCAGGTTACTTTACCTGTTGAATACGGATTGGCGCTTTCTCAAGAAAATAAAGGTAGGATGAGTAATGATGGAATTGAATTAAACATGGGAACCAGAAAAAAGCTGAATAATGGGATTGAGCTTGCAATCACTGGAAATATCAGCTATGCAATGAACAAAATGCTGGAGGTTTTTGAAACGGCTGCACAAAAGAATAACCCCAACCGTACTTTAACTGGTCAACCCTTCGGAACACCATATGGATTTAAGGCTCTTGGGTTGTTTTCTACCGCAGACGATAAAAATGGAGATGGGATTATTGATGCTGCCAACGATGGTTATAATGTTATCCAGTTTGGGGTTTTGCATCCCGGGGATATAAAATATGCCGATTTAAGCGGACCAGATGGAAAACCAGATGGAAAGATTGATTCCAATGATGAAGCAAGAATTGGATACCCAGTATACCCTGCCATGACTTTTGGGATAACACCCGAAATGAACTGGAAAAACTTTGATGTAATTTTATTCTTTCAGGGTTCAGCTATGTCGAGCATCAATACCTATCAGTTCATGACTTCACCATTTGAAAATAATGGAAGTAATACAGCTTATGAATATTTTGACAATCGCTGGACAGAAGATAATCAAAATGCCAAATATCCAAGGGCAACGCCTTCTCCTTATGCAAATAATAATAAAGGATCCGATTTCTGGATGGTTAATACCAGTTTTTTAAGGCTTAAAACAGCTACCATTGGTTATACAGTTCCAAAAACAATTACAGATAAGCTCCAAATCGCAGGAGTCCGGGTTTATGCTTCAGGTCAGAACTTGTTCACATTTAGCAAAATAAAACATGTTGACCCTGAGATGGGATACACACACCGGGAAAATGCTTATCCTGTGATGAAAACTACCACTTTTGGTCTTGATGTTACCTTTTAACTTTAATTATTAGAATCATGAAAAAGTCGATATATAAATTATTACTATTTGGAGCTTGCGCCTCCATTTTATCTGGCACCTACTCTTGCGATCAGGAAGTGTTTCTCGAAAACGAAAGTAAGTCAAACCTTACCGATGCCACCCAATGGAAATCTTCAGCAAATGCGGATATTTTTCTGAACGACTGTTACAGTGAAATTCCGAATGTTTGGAACTTCGCAGAAAATCTGGATTATTACACTGATGATTATAATATCAGCCATTATTATACCGCTTCGAACTGGAGGCTTGGAGTATGTCAGGTGCCGTCTTCGAGTACCGATAACGTTTGGGGAGGTACACATGGTCCAACCGAGGGTTATACATGGGCAATATTCTCGACTAAAGTTAGAAAATGTAATACTTTTATTCAGAAACTTACTGAAAATAAGGCCAATTTTACTGAAGCATATTTTAATAAGCGAATTGACGAAATCCGTTTTCTGAGAGCCTTTTTCTATAGTTCTTATTTTGTTCATGTAGGTGGTTTGCCAATTATCACAGTTCCACTCGACCGTAATACAATGACAACCGAAGAATTGCAAATCAAGCGGGGTACTTTCGAAGAAACTTTTAATTTCATTACCAGCGAACTCAATTCTATTGTAAGCAATGGGCATCTGGAAGTAAAATACAACAGCGGAAATGCCGATGCCGGACGTGCTACCTTAGGTGCTGCTTTGGCTTTAAAAGGCTGGATGGAATTATTTGCTGCCAGTCCGTTATTCAATAGTGGAACGGCCTATCTTTCAGATCCAGGCAACTTCGTTCATTTTGCAAGTGCTAATCCGGCTCGTTGGGCAGCCGCCGCAGCAACAAACAAAAAGTTTATCGATACTTGGGGTGAATCATCATATAAACTATTTGCTGATCTGCCTAACCTTTGGAGAGCATCTAATGAGTACAACTCTGAGGTTATCTTTGATAGGCAGATTGTTGCCAATATTTCAGGGATGGGGGCTAACTATGAGAGAAGAGGTGGCCCAACCTATGTGCTTGGCGAATACCGAACCTGGGGCAATTACAATCCAACTCAGGAATTGATCGATGAATTTGGGATGGCCAATGGAAAAGCTATTACAGACCCAACTTCAGGTTATGATGCGCAAAAACCATATGTTGGTCGTGAAAAGAGGTTTTACGATTTTATAGTTTTTGACGGAGCTACCTATAAAATGGATTGGATGCCTACTGCCGATGTTATCTACACACGAATCGACAAAACCTATCCAAATCCAGATAAAACAAATCAAATTGATTTGGCGGGAAAAACCGATGTTGGCGATTCTGGGTACTATCAAAAGAAAAAGTTGAACCCGGACGCTGCTCCGGGAGAGAATGCAAGTGGTCAGAACTTTGTTTTCCTTCGTTATGCCGAAGTCCTGTTAAATTATGCCGAAGCACAAAACGAAGCGGTTGGCCCTGATGCAACGGTTTATGATGCTATAAATAAAGTACGTACCCGTTCGGGTTTACCTGCATTGGAAAGTGGTTTAACTAAAGAGCAAATGCGCCAGATTATCTGGAAAGAACGCCGCGTTGAGCTTTGTTTTGAAAGCAAACGCTATTTGGATAACAAACGTCTGGCTAAAGCTGCTGAACGTATGGGGGTAGCTCGACATAATATGGTAATCCGCAACTCAAAACCAGCGGATAACTCAGGAATTTGGGTTTACAGCATTGAACCTGAAGTAAAATATACCGTAAAGTTTGATCCGAAACAGTATATGAGCCCGATTCCTCAGAACGTGATCGACCAGAATCCAAACATCAAACAAAATCCTGGTTATTAATAAATTATTATCTTCTTAATCATTCCGAATTGCTGTTTAATTCATCAGCAATTCGGAGTGATTTTAATACTGTTTCTTCCTCAATTTTTGCAATTCAAAATTATTTTCATCAAGGCATATTAAAATCAATTAAATTTAATTATCATGCTAAATAATTCCAGACGAAGATTTTTACAAAACACCCTCATCGGGTCAGCAGGTCTTGTTATTCTTCCAACACTCCAAAGTTTCAGCGTAAGTGCAAATGATACTATTCGGGTTGGCTTTATTGGATGTGGACAGCAAGCAATGAACTTGTTAAATGGGTTCCGTCATATAAAAGGAGTCCAGGTTGTTGCCGGAGCAGATGTTTATGGCATAAAACGACAACGTTTTGAAAAACAGGTAAAAGAGTACTATCCCTCAGGCGAGGTTACTACCTATAAAGATTACAGAGAAATTATTGATCGCAAAGATATTGATGCAGTTGTGATTGCAACTCCGGATCATTGGCATGCTTTAATTGCGATTGATGCTTGTAATGCAGGTAAGGACATATATCAGGAAAAACCTATAACTTTTACAATAAAAGAAAGTATTAAAGTTGCCGAAGCTGTTCGAAAAAATAATGTGATTTTTGCGACAGGTAGCCAGCAGCGTTCGGATAGTAATTATCAACATGCTGTTTCCATGGTACACAAGGAAGCTTTTGGAAAACTTACGAAGGTTCAGGCTTATGTGGGACCTGGCCCCGACCCTTACAACTTACCCGCAGAACCTATTCCTGCCGATTTAGACTGGCAGCGTTGGTTAGGTCCGCTTCCTCAATTAAATTTTAATTCCGCACTTGCCCTTCCAATTTCAATAGATCCGCCTATTAAGGAAAAAGGTTGGGGTCGTTGGAGATATTATAAAGAAACAGGAGGAGGATTCACCTGTGATTGGGGAGCTCATAACTTTGATATTGGTCAGTGGGCATTGAAGAAAGATCACAGTGGTCCTGTAAAAGTTATTCCACCAGGATATCAAGGGACTAAACATTTAACTTATGTTTATGATAATGGTTTGGAAATGGTTAATGAACCTTATGATGAAAAGAAAACCTTAGGACTTAAATTTTGGGGTGAAGATGGATGGATTGAAGTTTCAAGAGGCAAAATTAATGCATCGGACAAATCACTTCTTCCTCCGGATAATGGACCTCAGGATGAAGGGCTTTATGAAAGAAGTGCCGGTCATGTTGAGGATTTTATCCGTTCGGTAAGGTCACGCAGAGATCCGGTTGCTCCTGTGGAAATTGGTCAAAGAACAGTTGCCTGTTGCATTTTAGGCAATGTCGCTTATGAATTAAACCGGCCGGTACGCTGGTCTCCAGAGGCACAATACTTTGTTAATGATCCGGAGGCTGAAAAATTTTATCACCGTGAATATCAAAATGGGTATAAATTGTAAAATATGAAAAACTTATCGCGACGACAATTTGTAATGACAACAGTGGCAGCTGGTACTGCCGCTGTTGTTCTGCCTGGTCAGCTTTTTGCAGGTACCGATGAAAAGGCTACTCCTTCTTTGAAGGGCAAAAAAGTATTGTATGTATTTGGTGGTTGGGCTGGACATGAGCCGAAACAATCAGTAGATCTGTTCGTTCCATGGATGCGTTCAGAAGGCGCCGATGTAACTGTTTCAGATACACTTGACTCGTATCTTGACGAGAAATTGATGGCATCGTTAGATCTGATTGTGCAGATTTGGACTATGGGGAAAATTACAAATGAGCAGGAAGCCATGTTGCTGAAGACGGTTAAGAATGGGGTTGGTTTAGCTGGCTGGCATGGGGGAACAGGTGATTCATTCAGAAATAATGTTGAGTACCAATTCATGGTTGGTGGTCAGTGGGTTGCACATCCTGGAGGGATAATTGATTATAAAGTCAATATTATTGACCACAAAGATCCAGTAACTAAGGGCCTTAATGATTTTAAAATGCATTCGGAGCAATATTATATGCATGTTGATCCGAACGTAAAAGTTTTGGCTACTACAACTTTTAATGGTGATCATGCCGAATGGATTAATGGCTGTGTGATGCCTGTTACCTGGAAAAAGTATTACGCAAAAGGACGGGTTTTCTATTCTTCCTTAGGCCACGTAATGGCTGATTTTGATGTTCCTGAAGCATTCGAAATTCAAAAGCGGGGAATAAGATGGGCAGCAGAAAGTAAGTATTTCAGCAAAGAAGAATGGATTCATCCGGTATATGGCTAATTAACCGGAAGCTTGGGAGTATATTGAAAAATGTCCAGTAAAAACTTATAAACTGAAATTTTTGCAGTACCATCAGGTTTGCTCTAAAAATAGATAGTTGATCGGGAATTTAGTTTTACCCCTTTGCTTTTGCTGGCAAGGGGTTTTTCTTTTCAAATTACACCATCATGCGACAAGAATCCAATCCTTTATCATTCAACATCACCTGTTTATAAAATTGTTTTAATTATTTAGCCTGCCAAATGGGTTTGACCTGACAGCGTTTGAAAAACCTGCCAGCGTCTAACTGCGGTAAATAAAAGCAACTCCTGTCTGGATGAAAAATTCCGGATGGGAGTTTTCCTTTTTTTCTGCAACCTGGAAAAGGAAGAGCCAGTCAGGATTTAGGTCACAAAAAATTCCAATAAAAAGAATCATAGTGTTATAAACAAGTCCGGCAGACATTGAGATGCACCTGACAGAGATTGAAGGTTAACTGACAAACATCACAGCTTGTTCTCAGAAACAGTTAGTCGTTTGACAAACATCGGAATAAGTCAGACAAAAATGGGCATGAAACTGGCAGAGATCGTTATGTGTCCGGCAGTCATAGAAGCCTGTTCTCAAAATTAGTTGTCAACCAGATATACCTTGAAGGAAGTCAGGCAAACATAAAAGCTTTCCCGACTGGGATTACCTGTTTATTGGCCAGTCACTTTTTTTTATTTTTCAGGGAATAATTTGTCGTCATACGATTATATGCGATATTCGTACGAAATTCTGAATTATTTTTTTTATGAAAACTATATCCATTCGTTTGATTTTTGTATGCCTGTCTATCACCCTTTTAACTGGTTGCAGCAAAGAATCCACATCCCAAAATCATCCTGCCAATGATTTTGCCAAAGGCGCCGACATCAGCTGGTTGCCGCAAATGGAAGCTACAGGATATAAATTTTACAGCGACAACGGGACAGAGGAAGACTGTTTCAAAATTTTGAAAGATCACGGGATCAATTCCATCCGGCTGCGGACATTTGTGAATCCGTCGGACGACA
>DAITNH010000250.1:0-8438 GCA_036834745.1 Prolixibacteraceae bacterium | reverse complement strand
CATGACTGAAAAAGACAAATTAACCGAACAATCTTCATCTGGCTCAACCTTTATGATGCCAAAGGAAGAAATGCTTGAAATACGCAGAAAAGGAAAAAAAATACGGATCGGAATTCCTTCGGATAAAGACAAAGTTGAGTACCGTGTTCCGCTGACCCCGCAGGCCGTTGAGTTGCTGGTTTCGTACGGACATGAAATACTAATTGAAAAGGAAGCTGGCAAAGCCGCCAGTTATACCGATGAGGAATACCGCAACGCAGGGGCTTTGGTAATGGACGACCGGAAAGATATTTTTGAATGTGATATTATTTTACGTGTCGCTCCTTTTGACGAAGCCGAAATTGACCAGCTCAAAGGACATCAGGCGCTGATTTCAGATCTGCAGATCAATGCACATTGTCCTGCATCTATTGCAAAGCTCATGCAGAAGAAGGTTATCAATATTGCCTATGAATACCTTGAAGACGAGGATGGAAGCAAGCCTGTTGTGCAGTTGATGAGTCAGATTTCGGGCAGTACTTCCATCATTCTGGCCAACGAGTACATGAGTAAATCGCGCGATGGGAAAGGTGTTTTGCTTGGCAGTGTGACCGGCATTTCGCCTGCAGAACTGGTTATTCTGGGATCGGGAACTGCTGCCGAGTATGCTGCACGCGCTGCGTTGGGGCTGGGAGCCATTGTAAAGGTCTTCGACGACAACATCAGTTCATTGCGAAAGCTGGAAGATAAACTTCCGCAGCGAATTTTTACATCGGTATTTTATCCGAAGGTGATGAAAAAGGCGCTCAAATCGGCTGATGCCGTGCTTGGTGCAATGCCAGTCGGTATGCCGCCATCGTTCCGTATTTCGGAAGATATGGTAAAGAAAATGAAACCGGGATCGGTAATTATTGATCTAAACGTGAGTCAGGGAGGTTGTTTCGAAACTTCGCATTGTACCGACCTGAACAATCCTTCATTTGTAGAACATGGAGTGGTGCATTATTGTGTTCCGAATGTACCGGCCATTGTTGCCCGGACCGCTTCCATCGCACTGAGCAACATTCTGATTCCGATTTTTATTGCAATTGGCGAAATTGGCGGAATTGACAATTACATTAAAAATTCAAAAAACTTCCGGAAAGGGGTTTACATTTACAATGGTCTCCTGACAAATTCAGCTTTGGCCGAAAAATTCAATCTGCCCTACAAAGATCTTGATCTTTTGCTGGCTGTTTATTAACAAGAAGCTAGTCTTCCACCAGAATCATCATCGAAATTCCCGGAACTTCGATTTCTTTTCCTTCCGGATAAATTGTACTTTCCTCGTCGATTGTGTTGTCCTTGCAGACAAGCCTCCAACTGATGTGTTTCTTTTTAGGAAACTGAATACTTTTATTATTTCCGTTAAAAACGATCAGAATGGTTCTCCATTCATCGCCGTTGGCATGGTTTACCAACACGTAAGATGCAACTCCGGGCATGTAATCTTCCGAAAAAATGAGGTGTTCCCTGATCTGATGCGAACTTATCATTCTGAATGCCGGATGGTTTTTCCTCAGCTGGATCAGGTCTCGGTAATATTTATAAACTTCCGAAAACGTTTGCTTCCGGGTCCAGTCAATTTGATTAATCTTATCGGGCGATTTGTACGAATTGTGGTCGCCCAGTTTGGTGCGGGCCATCTCAACACCGGCATGAAGGAACGGAATACCCTGCGAAGTGATTACCAACGCGCCCGCCATCATTACCATGCGGTTGATTTCTTCGTCGCTTGCTACCGCGCTGCTCATTACCAGCTTGTCGTACAAAGTAAAATTGTCGTGGCACGAGGCATAATTGACACATTGCCAGGGTTCTTTTGCCCATGGCGATTTTGAACGATCGACATATCCGTAAACAATCTGCGGATGGAAACAGGCCGCGGTAATGCCAAATTTAATGGTTTCTTCCTGAACAGTTTGTCCGCTAACAAAACCGGTGCTGCGCGGATTGAAGTTATTGCCCTTGATCCCATCGCGAAAATCGTCGTTAAAAACAGCAATCCGGTCAAGTCTGGGAACATTGGTTTTAATTGCTCGCTGAGTTTCGTCAAAAGGACTCGAGTCGGCCGCCCATCCTTCGCCGTACAATAAAATTTCAGGAGAAATGGCATCCATTTTTGCCCTGATCAGGTTCATGGTTTCTATGTCATAAATACCCATCAGGTCAAACCTCACGCCGTCGATATGAAATTCTGTCACCCAATAGCAAAGAGAATCGAGAATGTATTTCCGCACCATCGCCCGCTCGCTGGCAATTTCGTTTCCGCAGCCGCTCGCATTTGAAAAAGTTCCATCCGGTTTTTGCCGGTAATAATACCCCGGAACAGTTTGATTAAAACAAGATCGGCGGGCCAGCGCAGTGTGATTGTAAACGACATCGAGCACAACACCAATTCCGGCCTGGTGAAGCGATTGAACCAGCATTTTAAATTCAGTAATTCGCGAAGTAGTCCCTGGATCGGTCGAGTAACTTCCCTCGGGAGCGTTGAAGTTTTGCGGATCGTAGCCCCAGTTATATGATTCATCGGGAGCATTTTCATCAACAGTCGAAAAATCATTCACCGGAAGCAAATGCACATGGGTAATCCCGAGTTCCTTTAAATGATCAATTCCAGTTACTAAGCCTTGCGGCGAAAGTGTTCCCTGTTCGGTAAATGCCAGGTATTTGCCTTTGTTTGTTATTCCTGAAGAAGGTGAAACGGAGAAATCGCGGACATGAACTTCATAAATAATTGCATCCACAGGATTACTGCATCTGACGCGTTTATCTTCCAGCCAACCTTCCGGATTGGTTTCCTCCGGATCAAATATCAGTCCGCGATGGCCGTTGGTTCCAACAGCACGGGCATCCACGCCGGGGGTCTCGTTCAGCCATTCGCCGTCGTTTACACGGATGGTATAGTAAAATCCTTTTAAATCGCCTTTTATTGCAATGATCCAGGTTCCGTATTCGAACTTTATAAACTGATCGATGCGGATGGCTTCCCCTTCGGTGCTATGTTTGTAAATGCGTAGTTCAACCTCTTTCGCCGTGGGCGCCCAAACACGTATATTCGTTTTTTCTTTTGAATAGGAAACACCCAAATCGTTTCCGCCATAATACGGAAAAGTCGAAAAATCAACGCCATTAAATTTCCAATCTCTCATCCAGGTTCTGCTTTTTATTTTTTTCTTCGGAAAGTTTAAGTATCTGTTGAGCGTTTCACCTAAGTTACAAGGCTCTTCCGGAGTTTTACACTGTTCGATTTCCATTTTCGGCCATCGATATCCGAAACGTGGATTCGCGCCCAGTAAAAACTTTTGATTTCCCGGTCATACAGGTGAAATGTGGCAGTTTCGATTCGCATTTGGTGGGTTATTCCGGGATTCAGGAAAAGCGGAAAAACCTGCTGTCCTTTGATGCCGTTTAGTTTGAACTTTCTTTTCGTCCATATTTTGCGGAATTCGAGTACCGGTGCGTCAAGGTCTGCCTCGTGTTTTCCGATATTCCGAATGGTAATTGTCAGTACATTCGGCCGGAAAAGCCGGTCTTTATCAAGATGGACGTCGATCTTCACTTTTTTCAGAAACCTAAAAAAGCGACCAAAATTTCTTTTTTTCTGAAAATACTTAAAGGCTTCCCAGCCAATGATCAGAATCAGAATAACCGACAAAACTGCAATAATCCGGATAAGTAAAAGCTTTTCAGGATCAATTCCATTGCCAGAAAACAAAGCAAGCGGATCGAATAAAAACATGTTAAAATACCAACTATCCATACCATTACCAGATTGACTGGCAAAAATAGAAAAACTCCCGCGATAATTGCAGTACTTTTTCCAATCCGGGGATTTCGTGCCGTTTTTCCATTCAATATGAATGATGGTTGTACTGAAAGGGTTCGCAGTTTGAAAAATTAATCAGGGAAAACTAAATTGCCCCGGGACGGTCGTATTATGCCCGGGGCGATGATTTTTGCTCCCGGGGCGGCTTCCCAACGCCCGGGACGGCGAAAAATCGCCCGGGGTCAGTAGCAGCGCGGCTTTTAGAAAAAATACTGAAAAAAATGATGATCACGATGATCTATAAACATAACTTCTTACTTTTAACACATCAAAACAAGGCTTCAGGGAAGTACGATAAGGTTATCTATATTTTCTAGTTATGGGCAACCCAAGGGCTGCGCAAATGGAGACATTTATAGGACGAATTCGCATTCGACTCGACAAAATATTAACGATGAAAGATTTAATAACAGGACAAACAGTGACTGAAAGGAATTGAATCATGAAACTAATTGACAATATTTTTTCGTCAATATATCTGTTCTATGAGGCAATTGACGATGGAAGACCTGGAAATAAAGGAACATCAATAATTGGGACAATTTTTGTCATGACAATTCTTTTAACTCTCAATGTACTCTCGTTTTTTCCGGCAATTAGCTTGAGAGAACTTAAATGGCTTTATTACTTAGTTGTCCTTATTGCTTGTAGCATAATGACACTAAACTTTTACTGGAGAGGTCGTTATCATAGAGTTGTCAAACAATTTTTACTCGAAAAACGAAAAGGTAATTATTTTCTAATAACGGTAGTTTACATCGTTTTGTCAATTGCTGTTTTTGCTTTTACACGGTAATTCTATGACAGACAAGTCCTTTAGTATTGAGAAAAAGACAAGGCGCTGTATCGAAAATAAAATGAATGAAAAAAATCAAAAAAAGCCCATAACATTTAGCTGAATAGCCGAAATCCCGAGCATAAAGAATCCAATTACCGGAAAAGGATAATGGGATTTTGGTCTATTCTCTGTTCAACAGCAAACTCCCAGGCAAAGCGGATTTTGTCGCTTTGTTGGCAGAAAAGTAATAAATTGAAAAGCAGTACTTTGCAGGAAGTTCATCGGTTAAATCCTTCCCTGCGTTTAGCTTCCAACCTTGTGCATCATGCCAGATGCGACGTACGAGCGTAAAGGTTACACCGGAGTATTGTATGAGTGTAAATTTTCGCTAATTTTACCCTTGTTTGTTTGACAAGTGTAAAATTTACCTTTGAGTCATGACTAATTTAAAAAAAGAAATTCCCTTCAATGATCTGCCTTTACTTCCTCCAAAAGTGGAATTAGAGACAAAAAAAGTTTTGCTAAAAACAATCTCTGCCAGTAGAGCATTGGCTCAATTAAATGGAGCAATGATAAACCTGCCAAATCCAAGGCTATTCCTTGACACTATACATTTGCAGGAGGCAAAAGCAAGCTCGGAAATTGAGAATATAATAACCAGTAATGACGATTTATATAAATCGGTGGTTGCAGACAAAAAGTATGAAAATCCAGCAACCAAAGAAGTTTTAAGTTATAAAGATGCGCTTTGGCTGGGACTTGAAAAATTAGAATCACGACCTTTTATTACAACGAACCTTTGTATCGAGATTGTTCAATGTATAAAACAGAATTCTGCTGGGATCAGAGTTACGCCTGGAACAACTCTTGCCAATACCAAAGGAGAAGTCATATATACACCTCCTTCCGGGGAAAATACAATTCGTGAAAAACTTGCAAATCTCGAGAAATTCATCAATCAAGATAACACATTAGACCCATTGATTAAGATGGCATTGATGCATTATCAATTTGAAGCAATTCATCCATTTGCAGACGGCAACGGTAGAACCGGAAGAATCCTATTGCTTTTATACCTAAAAATGGTACGACTGTTAGATATTCCTGCAATTTACCTCAGTGAATACATCATCAAAAATAAAATAGAGTATTATCAGAAACTTAGGAATGTGACAGAAAAAGAGGATTGGGAAAGCTATATCCTTTACATGCTTGATATGATTGAAACCACCGCAAAGAATGGTTTAATCAGATTAGAAAAGGTGATTTCACTAATGGAAAGGATGGCCGAAGAGATTAAAACGGAACTTCCAAAAGTTTATTCAAAAGACATTATTGAAATAATTTTCAAACTTCCATATACCAAAAGACAATTTCTAATTGACTCAGGATTAGGAACTCCCAAGACTGTTGGCAATTATCTAATTTCATTGGAAGAAAAAGGATATCTAAGATCTGTTAAGGTAGGAAAAGAAAAATTATATCTGAATCACAAACTAATGGAAATACTGGAAAACGACTGAAAGCACAAACGCACAACAGCGAAATACCCGCAAGCTGGGTTTCAGTGCCTTGTTGACAGAAAATTAGCCCCATTATTCGGGATGAAATGCAGCATCGGTTAATACAGACAGACGTAGTAGCGGTAGTAGCATATTTCAGGCGGTAAAGAACCGACCCAAAGTTCCCGGATATTTGAGTGCAAGTCGCAGCCCAGCCAACAGGCGACAATCTCCTTTAAAAATGCAATACTTCCTTGATTTTTTTATAGCCGGTTTTGCTGACTTTTAGCTTGGTTTTGTCCTTGTCCTTCAGGATCACCACGTACGATTCTTTTTCGTACTGCTGAATTTCAGCGATGTTGTCAACCTGAACAATGAACGAACGATGGATGCGGATGAAGTTTTTCGGGTCGAGATAAGTTTCGAAATACTTCATGGTTTTCTGTTTCATGTGGCGGCCATCGTGCGTGTAAATCATCACATAATCGTCGAGCGATTCGATGTAGCGGATTTTATCGACGGTGATGATGTGAATTTTGTGCCGGTCTTTCACCACCACCCGGTCGATGTATTCTTCTCCGGGGCGGAAGTTTGACAATTCCTCCAGCTTTTCGATGTTGTTTTCGTTGTGCTGAATATGGTGAACCACCTTTTCGATGGCCTTTTGCATCCGTTCTTTCGAAAATGGTTTCAGCAGGTAATCCACCGCGTTAAGTTCGAAAGCCTTCAGTGCATATTGGTCGTAAGCGGTTGTGAAAATAATCTGAGGTTTGTGATCAAGCAGCTCAATCATTTCGAAACCGGTGATTTTTGGCATCTGAATGTCGAGAAAAACCAGATCGGGTTTTTTCTCGTTGATGGCTTTTACGCCGTCGAAACCATTTTCACATTCGCCGATAATTTCAATGTCGGGCTGGTCTTTTAAATACGAGCGTAAAAGGTTGCGGGCCAGTTCTTCGTCTTCAATAATAAGGGTTTGTAATTTTTCGCTCATGACACTGCTTGTTTTTGTGGTATGATTAATTGTACTTCAAATTTGGTTTTGTGATCGGTAATTTTGATCAGATCGGGTTGATTGTAAAGAATCTGCATTCGCTGCCGGATGTTTCTCAGGCCAATTCCTTCGCCTTTGCGTTTGATCGTATCTGCATCGTAATCGTTCACGATTGTTATTTTCAACAGGTTGCCCTCGCAAACACAAGAGGTATTGATGGTGACCTGTTCGGTGGTTTCGTAAACTCCGTATTTTATGGCATTCTCGAACAAAGGTTGCAAAATCATGTTGGGAATTTCAGCTTCCAGACAATGCGAATCAATTTCAAATTCGGCATTCAGTTTTTTCCCGAAGCGCACTTTTTCGATGCTCAGGTAAAGTTTGATATTTTCGAGTTCCCGCGAAAAAGGCACCATTTCCTTCTCGTTGTGCATCAGCGAATACCGCATAAAAGTGGAAAGGTTGATCACCATTTCCTGCGCCTTTTCAGGATTACTGACCGTTAAAGATGAAATGGAATTCAGGCTGTTGAACAGGAAATGCGGGTTGATCTGCGATTTCAGCGCCTGCAATTCGGCCTCGCGCAGCAAGGTTTTGTATTCAACTTCTTTCTTGATTTTTTCTTTCAGGCTCTGGTAATAATTAACGGCGTAGAAAAAAACGAGGTAAATGGCGTACATCAGATAACCCGCAAATATTTTCGATGGAAGTCCATTTTCCAGGAAGCTATTATCTTCAGTAATAAATGGCTTAAAAATGGCAAAACTGATGTAAACCCAAATGGCGCAAAGAATGGAAGCTGCAATGAAATGGAACAACAGCAAACGCCCGACCGAAACCTCTTCGAGACTGTTGTACCGGATACTGTACCAGATGCTCGATCCCATTAGCGGGTATAAAACGTAGTTTGTGCCTGTGTCGAGCAGCGAATAAGTCAACGGCACATTGTACCAAAATACCTGAAGAATGATGTTGATAGCAGATATTACACCCCAAAACAAAACATAATAGAGTAAAAGCTTATAGTTATTTGTTAGTGGGTGTTTCATCCTTAAAAGTGTTTCACTTCAATGCCTCCAAAAATGGAAATTCCTTTAATTACAATGGTTTTGGAAGGATCGTAATAACGTTCGTTGAAGGTATCGCCGCGTTTGTCGGTAAAGGCACCGAAAATGGTGGTCACTTCGTTGCGCACATTCCAGTCCATCGGAATTTTGAATCCGCATCCGCCGAAAACGCTTACGCAATCGATGACCGCACCTCCGGGAACCATACTGGCTTTGCGCATGTCGAATTCCATTCCGCCAAATATCGAGG
>DAITNH010000249.1:0-8494 GCA_036834745.1 Prolixibacteraceae bacterium | reverse complement strand
ATTGAAATGGCTGCCTGTAAATCTTCACGGCTGATGGTTAATGCCGGCGAAAGTTGCAGCACATTTCCCTGCGAAACTTTATAACTCAACCCGTGGTGCATGCAATCGTACATGATTTTTTCGGCTTTTTTTGTTGCTTTATCTTTTGTTTCACGATTATTAACCAGTTCAATGCCCCAGAGAAGTCCAAGACCGCGCACGTCTCCAATTATCGGGAATAGTTCTTTCAGTTTGTGAAGTTCATTTCCAAACCAAAGTCCATCATCTGCCACTTTCTGAAGAAGATTCTCCTTTTCGATATAGTTTATTGTTGCAAGTGCTGCTACACTTCCCAACGGACTTTTTTCGTGGGTATAATGTCCCAGAGAGACATCTCCTGCAACATTATAACTATCCCTGGCGATCATGGCGGCAAAAGGCATTATTCCGCCGCCCAATCCTTTGCCCAAACAAAGAATATCAGGTTCAATCCCGAAATGCTCAAATGCAAACATTTTCCCGGTACGGCCAAGCGCAATCGGAATTTCGTCGAGAATGAGCAGAACTTTGTGTTTGGTACAAATTTCACGAACCCTTTTCCAGTATGCCAGGGTCGGAATCTGCACATCGGTATTCCTGACAGTTTCAGCAAGAAAAGCACCAATATCACCTTCCTTTTTAATCACATATTCCAGATAATCGGCATAGTTTATCTGATCGTCTTCTGTATCTCCAAAAATTCCCCAATAGGTGGTTGGTGGTGGAATGCAAACAACTCCCGGCATCATGGGGCCCAGATGTTTTTTGAAGATAGCCTCCCCTCCGGCTGAAATGGCATCGGGCGAAGCGCCATGAAACGAATCCCAAAGCGAAACAATTTTGTGTTTTTTTGTCACTACCCGAGCCAGTTTCAACGCCATTCCAATAACGGACGTTCCGCCTGGGGCAAATAAACTCCGGTTGAGGTCGCCCGGAAGCAGGTCTGCTAATTTCCGGGCTAACTCAACGGCAGGTTGATTGGTATATCTGCGTGGTGAAAATGATAAGCATTGCATCTGCTCAATAATCTGGCTGATCACAAAGTCGTTTCCATAGCCCAGTTGGTGAACATTGTTTCCGTGGAAATCGAGCATTTTTCGTCCCGAAAGCGTATGTATTTCACTGCCTTTGCAGCCTGCAAGTACATCGATGCATGGAGTTGACATGGATTGGTGCAAAAAATACCGTGCATCGTCTTCCAGTATTTGCATGGTTTCCCGATCAGTAATTTGCTGATTCCAAATTTGCCTCTCTTCCGAAATGTTAATATCGCCCTCGGTTAATTTCATTTGTTTATTTTTTATTTGAACCACATAGACACATAGGTCACATAGTTTTTATTACTATTTTTTCTATGTGTTCTATGTGCCTATGTGGTTTTTAAGTGGTTAAGGCATGTTTACATGAAGAACCGAATTCGATTCTGTGTAACAATTCCGGATGGTAAGTTCCTGATAGTCTTTCATATTAAATGTTGCCGCAATTCAATTCAAACTTATAAAAGACTGTATCGTGACATGTTAGGCGATTGTTATTAAAGTGGTGAGCTTAAGTTATTAAACAGCTAAACAATGATTACACAACGTTGCAGATTAATTAAGTGGTGAAATCGAATTGTAATATTTAATCAAATTGTAACAATTCTGTCCTTAAAATAAAGCTCAACAGAATGACATCTAATTTTTTTTAATACTAATTTTACAGGAAATATTATATACAATCAATTATGGAAAATTTAAACAAAGTTGTTGCCAGCGAAAAATCGCCAGACAATCAAAAGGATTCCAAAAAGGAAAGTACAAAGCCTACTGTGGTAATAAAGGATAAAACAGAAAATAAAAAACCGGCAGAACCAAAAGAAACGCCCAAGGCTCCAGTTGTTGCTACTGAGATTTTAACTGCTGAAGCTGAAACCGGTAAAGAGAAAAAAAACGACGGCAAAAAAGCAGATAAAAAGCACAAAACAGAAAGTGAAAAAGATCTTGAAAATCAGCCTGAGGCAAAAGATTCAACGGAGAACCCGGAACCGGATAAAAAGAAGAAGAAAAAAATAAAAGTGATAAAAAAGAATGCTCAAAAAGCTGAAGAAAAGGTTGATAAGCTGAAAAAGAAAGTTAAAAAAGCCAAAAAGAAAGACATAAAACCAGGTAAGTTAAAAGCCTTGAAAGAAAAGCTGGGAAAAGCCTTTGACAAGTTGAAAAACAGGCTAAAGAAGCTTAAAAAAGCAAAGAAATAACACCTGTTATACTTTCATTCAGGTATTCGCAAATCTTTCAGAAATCTCCATGCTTTAACAGAATTTCTTCGAGTATTTCGCGGGTCATATCAGGAAATCTGATCTGAAGTACTGTTGAATTCTGAATCCAATCGTCTAATTCGGGTGCCGAATTGCTGAAATGATCAAGTACTTTTATTCCCATTGATTTCAGGTAAGCCGCATTGCAAAATTGTTCGTACTGACCTTTCATGGGGATGACACATAACTTTTTACCAAGAAATATAGCTTCCGCAGGGCCTTCGAAACCAGCCGTACAAATTAATCCGGTACAACTAAGAAAACTTTCGGTAAAACCATCGAGCGAAACGGGTTGAAACAGAATGTTTCCGAGTTTATATTTTTGCGTTGAATGTTTGGAAAAAACCTGCCATTCTGTATCCTGAATCTGGGATAAAACATCCTGAATCTGCTCATCACTGTAAGCGGGTAAATAAACCGTGAAGTGTGGTTTTACAGTCGGTTCGGCATTTCGGATGTCAGGACGAATGACAGGAGGGAAAATACAAGGAAGGAAGGGTTTAAAATTAAAACCGTATTGAAACTTTGTTGGGCAATAATGCTTAAGAATAAGTTTGCCAAAAATATCGTTGAATTCGGGTTTTGGCGCTGAAGGATGCAAAACAGCATTCTGATGACTAAGCCCAATACAGGTCTTTCGTCGGAGCCGGCATGCCCAGCTTGACACCGGTTCAAAATCACTGATTACCAGGTCGTATTTTTCGACCGGCAAATTCCGGATGTCACGGAAAAATTGTTTTAAAGATATTCTCCTGATGGTTTCCCGGACATCCACTCCTCCATTTTGTCCAACGATAAAACTTAAGCCGGAAAAACAATAGTCGATATTGAAGGGTACTTTCAAATCGGCTTGTGTACCACTTACCAGAACATCGGTATCGGCCATCGATTTCAAAATAGGAACAATTTCGGTTGCCCGTGCCAGATGCCCGTTTCCGGTGCCTTGGATGGCGTATAAAATCTTCATTCTGATAATTTATAAGAAGCTTGCAATTTTCAATTCTTCCAAAATGGATCGGTACATTTGCTTTTTATCCGGTATATAAAGTTCATCGCCGGGCAGTTCTGGCTCCTCGTCCTCCTGATCTGAATTGAAATAGTTCAGGATCCAGTTTCCATTGATGCATTCGGCCGCCGAAAAGTGTTCAACCCAATCGCCGCAGTTGACGTACCGTACTGTTCCTTTCTCGGTAGTAATTGTTTTATCAACCGGAATATGGGTGTGTCCGCAAATAACCAGGTCTATTTCTTTACTGAGAGCGGCATTGGCGATGGCCAGTTCAAAATTGGTCAGTACTTTCTTCTCTTGCGATATCCTGTCTTTCATCGATTTGTAAAGGATCATTTCTTTACCCCCGAAGATTCTCAGTATAACATTCAGAAATCTGTTGAATCCTGTAAGGAAGCCATAAGCTGCGGCACCGAATTTGGCCAGCCAGGGTGAATGATGGATGATGTTATCGAAAACATCGCCATGAAAAATCCATATTTTTTGTTTTTTGATTGTCAGCTCAAGCTGGTTGACAATGCTGAAATTGCCCAGACGGGTATTGTTGAACTTACGAAAAACATCGTCGTGGTTTCCTGTAATATACACCACATGAACACCTTTTTCGATCATTTTCACCAATTGACGGATCACTTTCAAATGGGCTTTCGGAAAATAATTCCGGCTAAACCGCCATGAATCGATGATGTCGCCATTCAAAACCAGTGTTTTGGGCTGTATCGATTTTAAGTATTTAAGAAGGTGTTTGGCTTTACTGGCCAGGGTTGCCAGGTGTACGTCTGAAATGACTGAAATATCTAATTTTCGGGTAGCTTCCTGCATAAAGCACAATGCTTTAAATTTAAAGCAAGTATGCTCATTCAGATTGCATGAAGATTACTATTCGATGAATGTTTAATTAAAGTTTTGCGTACTGAGAACTTCCATTTCAATGACGAATTGACGGGATAATGAAAGACAGGAAATTATATTTTCCGTGTTGTACTATTTCCTCATCTGTAATAAAACTTTAATCAATGCTTAATTCTGATTTAATGAGTTGGCTGTACTTTTGATGTTATAATTCAGACAGAAAACAATAAACAAAAAAATACAGTCATGAAAAAAGTAATCTTTGCAGTTATTGTAGCTTTAGTTGCTACATCTGCCTTTGCCAAAAAATCGGATTCAAAAGCTGAGGCCAAAGCTGAATCAGCAATTCTTTCATTAAGCGGAAACGTAATCGACGAAGTTTCAGGTGAAGCTTTGGTTGGTGTGGAAGTTAAAGTTGATGGTTCGGATATTAAAACCTATACCGATTTTGACGGCCACTTCGTTATTGAGAACATGAAAGCAGGTGAATGCAAACTGGTTGCCAGCTACACTTCGTACAATAAAAACGAAAAAACTTTACAGGTAAATTCAAAAACCAATCAGGTAAAAATAGAACTGCAAGCCTCTAAATAATGGTGCTTGCAGATTTGTAGTTCATTAATACTCAAGATCGAAACCTCTTCTTTAAGCCGGAAGGGGTTTTTTGTTTTTGCAAGTCTTTATATCACCAATTTAATAAGCTGAGTTCGATATGAAATTGAATAGATACCAATTGAAAAACAACAAGTTAATAAGGCAATATATATATTTGTGCATAAATTTATCTTATGTAATTAAATTCCTGAACGTGATTTCAATTCCGTCCGAAATAAGGTTAATTCTTTGAAAAAACATTTTTGTTCGGACGGTTTTCTTTTGTTCATTCTTACCCAGGGCGACACTCCTTCGTCGTTTGCCCTGGGCTACAAATATTTCGCCCATACTGGGCTGAACCCCAAGCACCTTCTCTTTTTTCCAGTTATTCATTTATGGGCTGTATATTTTTTCATACTGAGGGACTAATAAGGTTAGCTTAAAAAAGATGGTTTTAAAACCTTATCATATACTTTTGAACCTTAGTAGAGATTCATTTATCCGAGACAACAACCTTATTACCTTATTTACAAAGTATTATCATGTAGCTTATATCGAACCCGGGTTAATAAGAGTGGCCTTTCTCTCGGATCCTATTTCCTTTGTGTGGCTATAATTTCAAAGCATTTCTCTTCAATCCGAAAGTTGTATTCAGCTTTGTTGGACCATATCTCGCGAACGGTTTTCTTCATCTATTTTTATTCCTACAAATATCTGACACCTCTGGTGCAGAAGGCCGGCTGTTATTCGTTTATGGGCTTTATTTAGTTCTGGACCACCAGCATTGTTAAAGTAGTTACTCCGGACAAAGTTTTAATGCCCGATGTATTCGTTGTCGAAACTGAATTTTGGAAACTACCTTTTAGCCAGCGAGAATAGGAATTCCAGTCCACCTTCGGGACGGTTTTTTACAGATATTTCGCCTTTGTGTAACATGATGGCATTTTTTACGATCGAAAGTCCAAGGCCGGTGCCACCATTTTCACGCGAACGGCCGTAATCAACCCGGTAGAAACGTTCAAAAATGCGTGGCAGGTGTTCCTCAGGAATGCCCGAACCGGAATCAGTATATTGGAAATAATAGAATTTATCATCTTCCAGGTATTTCCGGATAGAAATCTTGGTATTGTTACCGGCATAATTGATGGAATTTTCCACCAGATTTTGGAATACCGAAAACAGCAACGATTCATTTCCGTTAACAACTACTTCATTGTCAACATCAACCGTGTAATCCATATTCCTTTCTGTTAGCCTGATTTTAAGGTTTTCAATCGCATCGCGAATAACAGGTTTCAGCATAAGTGGTTTAAATTCGAACAAGCCACCTGCATCTTCAATGTTATTGAGCAATGAAATATCGTTGAGCAAATCGGTCAGCCGCTGAGACTGCACGAAAGCTTTCTCAAGAAAATAAGTCTGTTTCTCAGCCGGGATATTCGGGTTATTCAATACAGTTTCCAGATAACCTTTAATTGACGACAGCGGAGTTTTCAGCTCGTGGGCAATGTTGGAGGTGAGCTGCTGTTTAAGAAGTCGCTGTTTCTCCGGACGGGTCACGTCGCTGATCAATACTTCAAAACTTCTATCTACAAAAATGATACACCTGACCTGAAAGAATTTTTCACATTTCTCGATGGTAAATTCAATGTGAGGGAGTTCCTTATTTTGAGATTGAAGATCGCTTTCCTGGAATTGGTCAACAAATTCAACTACTTTACTGAATTCGGGAATAGTAAAAACATGCTCGGCCGAAATAGACGATTTATCCGAAATCATGTTTATAAACTGTATAAAGTGACTGTTGGCAAGTATTTTATGCTTTTCGGGCGAAAAAATAGAAATGCCTTCTTTCAATACCTGAAGGTGACCGTATAATTTTTCCCTTTCGCTGGTCAGCTCATCTTTGGCAGTCTTCAGATTGTCGTAAATCTGAACAATTTGTTTACGGATTACCCCCAACTCATTGTCCTGAAAATTGCTGTCCATTTTTGAAATGTCTTCATTTTGTCCTGCTTTCAGCGCAAAATCTTTCAATTTGACGATAAAGTCACTCAATCTGCGGGTGGTAAAATGAAGTAAAATCCACATCAAAACAAAAAGGAATACCAGAAAAACCAAAAATATACGTTCCGTTTTCAGGAATTTGATGATATCGACATTGTAAACTGCTGCTGTCCGAACAAAATATTTTTTGCAGTTTTTTGCATAATAGTAGAATTTCTGATTGGTAGTCGCTGACAGACGAATACTTGAGCCTTTTCCCGAATAAAGCGCCTTTTGAACTTCAGGACGTTTCAGGTGGTTTTCCATTGTCTGAACATCTGCAACAAAGCTGTCATAAAGAACTTTTCCTGTCATATCAACTAATGTAAGCCGGGTATTATCAATGGGCAACAGGATTTTCAGCGTATCAAGTGACTTAAAATCACCCGATTCGAAAACCCTTTTATGTTCTATGTAACGATGGGTTACTTCCGAAATATTGTCGAGCGTATTTTCGAGCTGACCGGTCCGGTAGCTTTTTTCCCGGTCGTACTGGTAGCCCAAAACTACCAGGGTAAAAATGGAAAATACAACAAAGAAGTAGATAAATATTCGGCGGCGAAAGGTGTGTTGTACAATCATTTTAATATTTTTTTTTACTTTATTAATGTCGAACAAGGAATAAGGAATATCGAACGGGCGACATTTCGATGTTTCTTGCTTTTTATTTCTCGTTTTTTATTTTCTTAAATATCGAATATCGAACAACAAATAAGAAATGTCGAACGAACCGCACTTCGATGTTCCTTGTTTCTTATTTCTTATTTCCTAATTCTCAAAACAGTATCCGTACCCCGATCTGCCTTTGATGCAATTGCCAAATTCGCCGATTTTTTTCCGAAGCCGGGCAATGTTTACATCCACATTTCGCTCGGTTACGATTACATCGTCGCTCCAGATCCGGTCAAGAATTTCCTGACGGCTAAGGTATTTTCCCTTGTTCGAAATCAGCATCACCAGTATTTCGAACTCTTTGCGGGTTAACAAAACCGGCAGATTGTCGATGGTTACCGATTTACGGTTCAAATCAAGTTCCATGCTGTCAATCGTTATAACCTTTGGCTTGACCTCAACCGTTTTGCCACGGCGGAGAACGGCCTTAATACGGGCAGTCAGTTCCTTTATTGAAAAGGGTTTCGAGAGATAATCGTCGGCGCCAACGTTAAATCCGGTCAGCATGTCGTTTTCGGTTTCGCGGGCAGTCAGAAAAATGATCGGAACCGAAAGTCCCAGTTCTTTCCTGATTTTGTCGGCCAGTTTGAAGCCCGACATTCCGCCCATCATCACATCGAGCAGCAACAAATCGAAACGGTCAATCGACTTGGTCAGCGCTTCTTCTCCTGAATAGGCTACTTCTATGTCGAAACCTTCGCTTGCCAGGTTGAACTGAAGGATCTCGCAAAGATCTTTTTCGTCGTCAACAACCAATATTTTGTATGCTTCACTCATTGTTTGATGGTTTTATTTTCTCTTCAAGTTCTTCTCTTCTGCGATGCCTGATGTCTTTGCCTTCGTAGGCATAAATAGAAGCCTCGGCAATGTTGGCGGCATGGTCCGAAATCCGTTCGATGTTGGAAACCATTTCCTTAATGTTGATAAAACTGATCATGATATTTTTCTTTTCATCAATTTTCTTCGCTTTACTGATGGTTTTCTTCAGCATCTTTTGATTTAATTCG